>NZ_PSWM01000022.1:0-60984 GCF_002932795.1 Rathayibacter sp. AY1B5 | reverse complement strand
GGACCACGGAGTCGAGGGTCCCGGCGGGCACGGAGCGGTCGAGGGTCCAGGCGTCGGCGGCGTCGGCAGGGGTCATCGGGTCTCCTTCGGGGTGGGGACGGGGCGCGCGGCACCTCGATGATCCGTCCTCGTGGAGCGCCTCGGGACGCCGGGCGCGAACGCTCACGGGGCAGGCGCGCTCGGACGTCAGAACGCGCCACTGGACCGCGCCGCCCGAGCCGCGCCAACGGCACCGCGGAACGTGCCACGCGCCTCCGACTGCCCGGTGCGCGCCGCTCCCGGGCGGCCTACGCTCGCCGGATGGACGAGGTTCGGGACGCGTACGGCGCGCGGGCGGAGGAGTACGCGGCGCTGCTCGGATCGGTCGACGCGGGGCCCGCGGCCGACCGTGAGCTGATCGGGTCGTGGGCCGACGGGCTGGAGGGCACGGTCGCCGACGTGGGCTGCGGGCCCGGGCACTGGACGGAGTTCCTCCAGCGCCGCGGAGCCGCCGCGATCGGCGTCGACCCGGTGCCGGAGTTCGTCGCGCTGGCGCGGGCGCGGTTCCCGGACGTCCCGTTCCGGCTCGGCTCGGCGCTCGAGCTCGACGTCGACTGCCTCGGGGGCGTTCTCGCGTGGTACTCGCTCATCCACCTCCGGCCGGCGGAGCTGCCCGGCGCGGTCGCGGCGCTCGCCGCGCACCTCCGACCGGGCGGAAGCCTGCTGATCGGCTTCTTCGAGGGTCCGCGCACGGAGGCGTTCGCGCACGCCGTCGCACCGGCCTGGTTCCATCCGCTCGCCGAGATGCGCGCACTCGCCGAGCAGGCGGGCCTCGAGGCGACCCACTCCCTCCGCCGCAGCGCCCCCGGCGTCCGCGACCACGGCGAGCTGATCGCCGTGCGCCCCCGCTGACGCCGCGCTGATCGCCGTCGTCGCTGATCGCCGTCGGCGCTGGTCACCGGCGGCCGGCGTCCCGGCCCGCCCCCTCCCGTCGAGGCACCGCCGCCTCAGCGGTGCTTCGGCGGTTGCGGCGGTGTCTCGGCGGGCGAGGGCCGCGCGCCGCGCCTAGAGGCGGTCGGCACGCCACTCGGTGGGGATCTCCTCGCCGCGGCGGAACGCCTCCTCCTCGCGCTCGCGCAGCTCGACGCGGCGGATCTTGCCCGAGATCGTCTTGGGCAGGGGATGGAACTCGAGGCGCCGCACCCGCTCGAAGGAGGAGAGCAGCTCGCGGGTGTGGGCGAAGATCGCGCTCGCCGTCTCGGCGGTCGGCTCCCAGCCCTCGGCGAGGGTGACGTAGGCCTTCACCACGCTGTGGCGCACCTCGTCCGGAGCCGGGACGACGGCGGACTCGGCGACGGCGGGGTGCTGCAGCAGCACGCTCTCGACCTCGAACGGCGAGATCTTGAAGTCGGAGGACTTGAAGATGTCGTCGGTGCGGCCGACGAAGGTGATCGTGCCGTCGACCGCGCGGACCGCCACGTCGCCGGTGTGGAAGTAGCCGTCGGCACGGGCGCGCTCGGTGCGGTCCTCGTCGCCGAGGTAGCCGGACATCAGGTTGACGGGCTCGACGGAGAGGTCGAGGCAGATCTCGCCGGTGGAGGCGGGCTCGCCGGTCAGGGGGTCGACGAGGGCGATGGCGACGCCGGGCAGCGCGCGGCCCATCGCTCCGGGGACCACCGGGGCGCCGGGCGGGTTCGCGATGATCGCCGTGGTCTCGGTCTGGCCGTAGCCGTCGCGGATCGTGAGGCCCCACTCCCGCTCGACGGTCGCGATGACCTCGGGATTCAGCGGCTCGCCCGCGGAGAGGATCTCGGTCAGCGCGCGCGGCTTCGCTCCCAGCGCCGACTGGATCAGCATCCGCCAGACGGTCGGCGGCGCGCAGAACGTGGTGACCTCGGCACGGTCGAGCTGCTGGTGCAGAGCGGTGGGGGAGAAGCGGCTGTAGTTGTAGACGAACACCGTCGCCTCCGCGTTCCACGGCGCGAAGAAGCAGCTCCAGGCGTGCTTGCCCCAGCCCGGCGAGCTGATCGCCATGTGCACGTCGCCCGGCTGGACGCCGAGCCAGTACATCGTGCTGAGGTGCCCCACGGGATACGACTCGTGGGTGTGCACGACCATCTTGGGCTTCGAGGTGGTGCCGGAGGTGAAGTAGATCAGGCACGGATCGGAGCTCTCGACGACCACCGTCGGGCTGATGCCGAAGGGCTCGAGCGAGTCGGCGTAGTCGAGCCAGCCCTCGACCGCGCCGCCGACCGCGATGCGGCCGAAGTCCCCCTCCATCTCGTCGAACTTGGCGGTCTCGGAGGCGTCCGCGATGACGTGCGCGACCTCGCCGCGCTCCAGGCGGTCGGCCAGGTCGGCGGGCGAGAGCAGGGTCGTCGTCGGGAGGATGACCGCGCCGAGCTTCATGATCGCGAGCATCGACTCCCACAGCTCGAGGCGGTTGCCGAGCATGAGCATCACGTGATCGCCCTGCTCGACGCCGACCGAGTGGAGCCAGGCGGCGACCTCGTCGGAGCGCCAGCGCATCCGGTCGAAGGAGTACTGCTCCTCGGAGCCGTCCTCCTCCACGATCCAGAGGGCGGGGCGCTCGTTGCCGATCGCGATCGCGTCGAACCAGTCCACCGCCCAGTTGAAGCGGGGCCCGACGTCCGGCCACTGGAAGGCCTCGTTCGCGGCGACCGCATCGGTGCGGTGCTGCAGGAGGGTGTCGCGGGCGGCGCGGAAGCTCCCGGTGGGGTTCATGCATGTCTCCGTAGCGGTCGAGGTCCGGCGGGACCGACCCCATTCTGCTCCCGCCGCGGGACGGGCGATGCGCGGGACGAGCCGCTCGAGGAGACCCCGGAGCGGGAAGCGCCCTGTGGAGGAGCCGTCGGGCCGGGTCCCACGGGAGAGGCGGCGGGAGCGGAGGGGGCCGCCCGCCGGGGCAGGCGCTCCCTCCGCGGAGCAGGCCTCAGTACTTGATCGACTGCCCGCCGTCGATGGGGAGGACGGTCGCGTTCACGTAGGAGGCGTCGTCCGAGAGGAGGAAGGCGACGACCGAGGCGATCTCGTCGGCCTCGCCGTAGCGCTTGGTCGGGTTGACCTGGATGAACTCCTCGGCCGCCTTGCGCGGGTTCTCGGGGTCGAGCTGCTTCATCGAGTTCTCGACCATCGGGGTCCAGATGGCCCCGGGCGCGATCGCGTTGATGCGGATGCCGAACTCGCCGTACTCGATCGCCGAGTTGCGGGTGAGGCCGACGACGCCGTGCTTGGCGGCCGCGTAGCCGGACTGGTTGCCGATCGCGGTGATGCCGCCGACGCTCGCGGTGTTGACGACCATGCCCGAGCCCTGCTCGCGCATCACCTTCAGCACCTTCTCGAGACCGAGGAACACGCCCCGGAGGTTGATCGCGACGACCTTGTCGAACTCGTCGGCCGTGAAGTCCTCGGTGAGGTTCTGGCGGCCCTCGATGCCGGCGTTGTTGAAGAAGCCGTCGATCCGTCCGAACGCCTCGAGGGTGCGCGCGACGTAGGCGTCGACGTCCGCCTCCTTCGACACGTCGGCGAGGACGGTGATCGACTCGGTGCCCTCGGGCAGGACGTCGACCGTGGCGGCGAGGCCCTGCTCGGAGATGTCGACGAGGGCGAGCTTCGCGCCCTCCTGGGCGAGGCGGACCGCGGCGGCGCGGCCGAGTCCGGATCCTCCTCCGGTGATGAGGACGACGCGGTCGGTGAAGCGGGTGCTG
Source organism: Rathayibacter sp. AY1B5 (assembly GCF_002932795.1). NCBI lineage: Bacteria > Bacillati > Actinomycetota > Actinomycetes > Micrococcales > Microbacteriaceae > Rathayibacter > Rathayibacter sp. AY1B5. Next base: position 57,277 of record NZ_PSWM01000022.1, on the reverse strand, counting down.
GTGGTGGTCATGACGACTCCTGCTCGAAGAGGGATGGGCTCGGAGGCCGTGCGGTCGGCGAGTCCGTATCCATGCGTCTGCATGCAATTGACTCCACGATACTCCACAGGTGTCGGTCGAGTCTGGGTGTGCGGTCAGGGAGGGAGAAAGCCGGGGCTGGGGCGCGAGGATCTGAGCCGGCCGGACACGGAGGGCACGGCCGCCGATCCCCCCCCCCCCGCCCGCCTCACAGGTGCGGCTGCCCCGTCGAGGCGCTGGTCCCGCCGTCCACGGCGAGGATCGCGCCGGTGATGTACGCCGCGTCCGCGCTGGCGAGGAAGAGCACCGGCGGGGCGATGTCGTCCGGCTGTCCGGGGCGTCCGAGGGCGATGCGGTCGATGAAGGGCGCGAGCTCCTCGGGAGTCGACGCCATCGACTCCGTCAGCGGCGTCTGCGTGAAGGCGGGAGCGACGGCGTTGACCCGCACGCCGTGCGCGCCGAAGTCGAGGGCCAGTGACTGCACGAAGGTCGTGATCGCGCCCTTGGTCGCGTTGTAGGCGGCCTGGCCCCAGTCGCCGCGGATGCCCGACACGGAGGAGACGACGACGATGTTGCCGCGGCTCGCCTTCAGGTGCGGGAGCGCCGCCCTCACCGCGTAGAAGAGGGCGTCGACGTTCGTGGCGAAGAGGGAGTGCCAGGCGTCGTCCTCCACCTCCTCGATCGGGCCGCCGAGGTGGCCGGCCGCGTTGTTCACGAGGACGTCGATCCCGCCGAACCTCGCGACGGTGCCCTCGACGAGCGCGTCGACCTCGGCTCGGACCGAGACGTCGGTGGGGACGATCAGGACGCGCTCGGCCGGGAAGCCGGCGACGGTCTCCTCGAGCGTGGCGGGGGTGCGCCCGGCGACCGCGACGCTCGCGCCCTGCTCGAGGAAGGCGCGCGCGATGGAGCGGCCGATGCCGGAGCCGGCTCCGGTGACCAGGACAGTGCGTCCGGCGAAGGGGTAGGTGTTCGAGGCGGTCATGGCGGTGCCTTCCGGGTCCAGAGGGGCGGCGCGGCGGGGTGCGCCGGGAGCGGCGGGCGTCGGATCCGCCCGGAGGCGATCATCCGCGGCACCCGAGCGGATCGACGGGCCGCCGCGCCGATTCGGAGGAGCTCCACGTCGATCCGCAGCACGGCTCCCGACCCTGGCAACCGCCGCAGAGTGCGGTCCGCGGCCGCGCGGGCTCGGGTAGACCGGAGGGACGCCAGTGGACAGGGGGAACCACCGTGGACACCACGAGAACGACCGCTCCGCGCCGGGCGACGGGACTCCGGGCCGGACGGCGCGCGACCGCGCTGGGCGCCTCGGCACTGCTCGCGGCGCTCGCTCTGAGCGGCTGCACGGGCGGCGCCGACCAGGCGGAGGAGACGACACCGACCGCTTCCGGCACCGCCGCCCCGACGACGACCGCTCCGACCGCGACGCCCACCGACGCTCCGCTCGGGCCTGTGACGCTGCCCGAGGGAGCGACCGCCGCCGTGCGGTGGACCGACCAGGTCGGCCCCGTCGATCCGCAGACCGTGAACCTCAGCGGCGACCCGCTGCACATCACCGTCTCGGTCGCCTGCGACTCCGCGGACGCCGAGGTGACGATCGAGGTCGTCGGCCTGATGACGAGCGGATCGTCCTGCGTCTACAGCCCGGGCACGACTCGCACCGGCACGGGAGGCGGCAACACGGGCACCATGCAGATCGCCGTCGAGCAGGACGCCGAGATCAGGGTGACCACGGTGCCGGACGACGCGCACTGGTCGGCCGCCGTCTCCACCGGAGCGCGGACCGTCCCCGGACCCTGACGCCCGCCGGAGGACGCACGAGAACGCAGAAGTCGCGGTGGTCGAGAGCGATCACCGCGACTTCTGCGTTCTCGAGTCGACGGGGGCGTCAGCCGATCGGGACGCCGAGCTCGGCCATGAACGGCACGGCGTCGACCGCCTCGCCGTCGACCCGCGTCTCGAAGTGCAGGTGGCAGCCGGTGGAGGCGCCGGTCGAGCCGCGCAGCGCGATGACCTGGCCGACGGTGACGGTCTCGCCGACCGACACCATCAGCTCGCTGTTGTGGGCGTAGCCGGTCTCGATGCCGCCGCCGTTGTCGAGCAGGATCCAGTTGCCGTAGCTGCCCTGGTAGGACGCCTCCTCGACGGTGCCGCTGGAGGCCGCGAGGACGGGCGTGCCGCAGGCGCCGGCGAGGTCGGTGCCCTTGTGGAACAGGTTCACGCCGGCGACCGGCGCGTCGGGGCGGGGACCGTAGCTGCTGCTGATGTGACCCGAGATCGGGACGACCCACGCTCCGGACGCTCCGGCGGCGGCCGCGGTCGACTCGCCGGAGGTCGCCGTGATCGTGTCGAGGGACGCGGTGGGGACGAGGACCTCGGGCTTGGCCTCGGCGGCGAAGGAGTCGCGGGTGACGCTCTGCTGCACGACTCCGGCCGCCACGAAGCTCTGCGGGCGGGCCGCGGCGACGGCGGTGGCGGTGTCGCGGGTCAGCTCGGAGTCGGCGGTGCCGCCCACGGCGAACGCGGGCATCGTCGAGGTGATCGCGATGCCGGCCACGAGGGTCATCGCGGCGACGGCGGAGACCCGGGGGCGCGACGGGCCGCGGGAAGCGCGGCGGCTGCGGGACTCCTGGTCACGGAGTGAGCGACGGGTCGGGAGGGCGGACGGACTGCCGGTCTCGGCTCTTGCGGGGGTGGGAGTCGAGGCGCGTGACGAACGGTGCATGCAGAGGAGGTTCCAGGTCTGCCGACACTCGAGGGGGAGGCGAGCGCCGGGTGGGGCAGTGGGGCTGATCGCACGGCTGAGCCGGTGCGACCCTCCAAACTACCCGCGATCCGCCGGATCCGACCTGAGAGAACCCTCCGGAGTCAAGCGGTTGAGCGCATCGATCGGCTCTCGATCCGGAGTGGCGGGGGTGGTGCGCCGGGGCGAGGTGGCCGGGAGGGGCGCCGCGTCGGCTGCCGCGCGAGACGCCGCCCGGTCGCCGAGACGCCGTGCTGCCGCCGGTGACCGGGTGCATTCGGCGGTGTCTCTGCGCGCGCGAGGCGGGAGTGCTCGACGAGCGGCGGCGGGGGTACGCCGGGTCGGCGGCGTGCTCAGCGGTCGGCGGTGAAGACGAGCAGGGCGATCACGCCGGCGACCGTCGCCGCGACTCCGGAGCCCAGGCGCCACCACATCCATCTGTCGCGCTTGGGCCCGCGCATCGGGCGGCGGAGCCCCGCGCGGCCCTGGTAGCCGCCGGGATCGTGCTGGAAGACCATCGCCCCAGCCTGCCGAACCCGCGCCCTCCGCGGGGCCGACTCGCCCGCGACTCCCAGCCGCGAACAGAGCCGCCGCCCTCCGCGACTCCCGGCCGTCCGCTGCCGCCTCCTTCCGCCCCGCGAGATGCCAGTTGAGTCCGCTCGGCTCGGCGTGTCGCCCGCGCAAGTGGCATCTCGCGGACCGGGGAGTGGCATCTCGCGAGAACCGGGGTGGCATCTCGCGGAGGAGGGGAGGGGGCAGCCAGGGTTAGAGGAGCAAGGACGGCACGGCCGCAGAACGCCCGCCGCCCGCGCGCCTAGCGCGACCCGGGCGCGCTCGCCAGCGGGTTCGCGGGGCGGGTGCCGCTCGGTAGCGTGGGGGAGTCGGCCAGAGTGGTCGACGAGCGGAGGAGCGGACATGGCCGGGACCGGCAAGGACAAGGACGCACGCGACAAGGCGGCGCAGAAGCGCGCGAAGAAGGCGCTGAAGAAGGCCGAGAAGTCGGTGCGCGCAGCGCACGAGGCGGTCCGCGACTCCAGCAAGAAGCTGCGCAAGAAGGCCCGCAAGCTGGCGGAGCAGACCGAGAAGCTCACGCGCACCCAGGAGAAGGCGGCGAAGAAGGCGGCCGCGGCCGAGAACCGCCCGGCTGCGCCGAAGCACGCCGCCGAACCGGCGGTCGGCGCCCTCGACCTCACCCCGCCGCTGCCCGGCTCGCAGGAGCCCGCTGAGGACCAGGAGTCCTCCGAGGACTCCGAGACCGCGGCCGAGTCCGCCGCCCCGCAGGAGCCGGCCCCCGACTCCGACCCCGCGCACACCCCGGACCTCACCCCGCCGCTGCCGCGCTCGGCCTCCTGAACACGCTCGCCTGAGCGCCGCACGTCAGTGCCGGCACGGGTGAACCGCCGTCCGCTGGAGCGCCGCCCGCCGACGCGCGCTCCGGAGAACCGCCACCCGCCCGACGCACCGCCCGCCTGAGAATCCGCACAGGTTACTCGGGCGGGCGTACCCCACGAGGTGAACAGCAGGTGAAGCCTCGCGACCACGCCGGGACGCCTCCCGCCACGGGAGCATCATGTCTGCGTGGATCCCTTCATCCTGCTCGCGCTCGTCGTCGTCACGGCCCTCGCCTTCGACTTCACCAACGGCTTCCATGACACGGCGAACGCGATGGCCACGTCCATCGCGACCGGTGCCCTGAAGCCCCGCACCGCCGTCGCCCTCTCGGCGTCGCTGAATCTCGTCGGTGCGTTCCTCAGCATCGAGGTGGCGCTGACCGTCACCAACGCGGTCGTGAAGATCCAGGACTCCTCCGGCGCACCCGATCCGGCCCTGCTGGAGGACGGTGGATCCGCTCTGCTGCTGATCGTGCTGGCCGGCCTCATCGGCGGCATCGTCTGGAACCTGCTGACCTGGCTGCTCGGTCTGCCCTCGAGCTCGTCGCACGCCCTCTTCGGCGGCCTGATCGGCTCCGCTCTCGCGGGCCTCGGTCTCAACGGCGTGAACTGGGCCGGCGACGGGACCAAGCTCGACGGCGTCGTCGGCAAGGTGATCCTCCCGGCGCTGATGTCGCCCGTCCTCGCCGGAGCGGTCGCGGCGATCGGCACCTGGCTCGTCTTCCGGGTGATCGGGAACCTCGCCGAGAAGAGCCTCCACCGCGGCTTCCGCTTCGGGCAGATCGGCAGCGCCTCCCTCGTCTCGCTCGCGCACGGCACCAACGACGCGCAGAAGACCATGGGAGTGATCACGCTCGCGCTGATCGCGGCCGGCGGCTGGAGCGACACCGAGTCGGTCCCCTTCTGGGTCAAGCTCAGCTGCGCGCTGGCCATCTCGCTCGGCACCTACATCGGCGGCTGGCGGATCATCCGCACCGTCGGCAAGGGCCTCGTCGAGATCGACACCCCGCAGGGCATGGCCGCCGAGAGCGCCTCCGCCGCGGTCATCCTCGCCTCCAGCCACCTCGGCTTCGCGCTCTCGACCACCCACGTCGCGACCGGCTCGATCCTCGGCTCCGGAGTCGGCCGACCCGGCGCGCAGGTGCGCTGGCGCGTGGCGCTGCGCATGGTGATCGCGTGGGTCATCACGCTTCCGGCCGCCGCCCTGGTCGGCGCCGTGATGTGGTGGATCGGCCACCTCGTCGGAGGCGCGGCCGGCGGCCTGCTGATGGCCGCGGTCCTCGTCGCCGTCGCCTCCTTCATCTACATCCGCTCGCGCCGCGACAGCATCGGCGCGCACAACGTCAACGACGAGTGGCAGGACGCGGCGGCACGCCCCGCGCCCGAGACCGCCGGCGTCTGAGCGAAAGGATCCGCACCGTGCTCTCCCTCTTCCTCTCCGCCGCCGGCCAGGTGGCCCTCGTCGCCGTGCTCCTCGGAGCAGGCCTCCCCGTGCTCTTCGCCGTCGGCGTCCGCTCCTTCGCCGTCGCCGCCGGTGCTCCCGCCTCGGGCGGGTCCGACGCCCCCTCGGTCCGGAGCGGTCTGCCCGCACCGGTGCTGCGCGGGATCGGCGTGCTCTGCTTCGCGCTCGTCGTGGGCTCCGTCGTGATCGGCCTGAGCGTCATCATCGCGACGGGCCTGGGCCAGTCGGTGAGCTTCGAGCACGTGATCCCGACCTTCGTGCCCAAGGGCTGAGCATGGCCTCGACCGATCCGATCGCGGCGCGGGAGGGGATCGTCGCCCGCGTGGTCGGCTGGCTGCGCGCGGGCTACCCGTCCGGCGTGCCGGAGCAGGACTACCTGCCGCTGCTGGGCCTGCTGCGCCGCAGCCTCACGACCGACGAGGTCGAGCAGGTCGTCGCGCAGCTCCTGTCGGAGTCGGAGCGGGCCGAGACGGTCGTCTCGCGGGCTGTGGTGCGCGAGCGGATCGAGCAGCTGCTGCTCGGACCGGCGATGCCCGAGGACGTCGCCCGCGTCTCCTCGCGGCTCGCGAGCGCGGGCTGGCCGCTGGCGGGTCCGGATTCGCTGGCCGAGCCGGACACCCGCGAGGGCCTGGTCACGCGCATCGTCCGCTGGCTGCGCGCCGGCTACCCCGCCGGGCTTCCCGAGCAGGACTTCGTGCCGCTGCTGGCTCTCCTCCGACGTCGTCTGAGCGACGAGGAGGTCGCCGAGGTGGCCGCCGGTCTCGCCGCCGACGCGCCCGCCTCCCGCGCGGACGTCGGCACCGCGATCGCCGGAGTGACGTCGGAGCTGCCCTCGGAGGAGGACATCGAGCGCGTGCGCCGGTCGCTGGCCGCGCTGGGCTGGCCGGAGGAGTTCGCGAGCTGACGCGCCGCGGCCCCGGTCTCCGGCCGGAAGAGCCTGAGAGCCGCCCCGCCGCGATCCCGGGCGCTCGAGCAGGCGGAGCCGGCGCGTCGACGCGTCGCGCCCTCGGACATCCGGCCGGCGGAGGGTGACCCCGTCGGGACCAGGACGCGGACGCTGCAGCGGGCCGGGCCCGCCGTGAGCGGGCGGGACGAGCGCTGGAGGGTGTCCTCGGGCGGGCGACAGGCGGCCGCCCGGTCGGCAGGGGAGTCGCGGGGTCACGACGCGCGCCGTCCGCCGCCCTAGGTTCGGCCCGGGTCCGGATCGGCTGCGCAGTCGGCTGCCGGACCGCAGCCCGACCGGAAGGACAGACCCATGACCGCACCCACCATCGTCCTCGTCCACGGGGCGTTCGCCGACGCCGCGAGCTTCGCCCCGGTCACGCGGATCCTGCTCGACGCCGGCCACGCGGTGCGCGCCCCGGCCGTGCCGAACCGCAGCCTGCTCGGCGATGCGGAGTACCTCCGCTCCTTCGTGGAGCAGCTCGACGGGCCGGTCCTGCTCGCGGGCCACTCCTACGGCGGCGCCGTGATCACGGTGGCGGGCGCCGCGGAGAACGTGGTCGGCCTCGTCTACCTCGCGGCCTACGCGCTCGAGGAGGGGGAGAGCCTCGGGCAGCTGCAGGGAGCCTTCCCCGACTCCGACCTCCCGGCGAACCTCGTCTACACCCCGTTCCCGATCGACGGAGCGGAGCCGGGAACGGACGTGTCGGTCGCGGTGTCGGCGTTCCCGGAGGTGTTCGCGGCCGGGATCGATCCGGCCGAGGCGGCGGTGCTCGCGGTCGGCCAGCGCCCGCTCGCGGCTCTGGCGTTCGGAGAGGCCGCCCCGGTCGCCGCCTGGCGGACCCGGCCGAGCTGGGGCGTCGTCGCGGCCGCGGACCGGACGATCAACCCGGACGTCGAGCGGTTCGGCTACCGGCGGGCGGGCGTGCGGTCGGTCGTCGAGCTCGACGCGCCGCACCTGGTGATGCGCTCGCACCCGGAGGAGGTCGCGCGGGTCATCGCCGACGCCGCGGCGGAGCTGAGCTGACCGCGGAGCCGGCCCGACCGCGGAGCCGGCCCGACCGCGGAGGGGGCCTGACCGCGGAGGGGGGCGCCGAGTGCCGCCGCACCCCGCCGCGGATCTAGGTCGGCGTCCCGTGGAGCCGGGCCCGCCGCCTCCCTAGCCTCGAGGGGAGAGAAGGGCGGGATCGTGGACACGGACACCGCGCGGCTCGGCGCCTACCTCCGGGGGCACCGCGACCGGCTGCGCCCCGATGAGGTCGGCCTGGGGACCGACGGACGTCGCCGGGTCAGCGGGCTGCGCCGGCAGGAGGTCGCCGTGCTCGCGGGGATCAGCCCGGACTACTACCTGCGGCTCGAGCAGGGCAAGGACCGCCGCCCCTCGGCGCAGGTCCTGGACGCCCTGGCCCGCGCGTTCCGCCTCGACGCGGACGGGCGCGACTACCTCTTCCGGCTCGGCGGGCACGCCGCGCCGCGGCGCTCGCCGGGGTGGGCGCAGGCCGCGCCGACGCCGGCGCAGATCGGCAGCCTGACGAGCATGGTCTCGTCCTGGACCACGACGCCCGCCTACGTGGTGGACCGCTACCAGGACCTCGTCGCCGTGAACGAGCTCGGCCGTCTGTTCCTGCCCCTGGTCTGCGAGCAGGGGACCAACATGATCGAGGCCGTCGTCGACGCCGCGGCGCTCGAGACCGACGCCGCCCGGCACGAGGACTGGGACCGCACGATCGCCGTGATGACCGCGGCCCTCCGCTTCCACTCCGACCCGGCGGACCCGCGGCTGCGGGTGCTGGTCGCCTCGCTCGGGGGCCGCTCGCGGGTCTTCCGCCGCGTCTGGGCGAGCCAGGAGGCGTATCCGCTCCGCGAGGGCTCGTCGCCGGTGCGCGTCGACCCCTTCGGCTTCATCGCCTTCCGCTGGCAGACCCTGGAGGTGCACGGAGGCGACCACTTCCTGACCTCCTTCTTCGGCGCCGCCGGCAGCGCTGCGGCCGCCGCGATCGATTTCATCCGGGCCCGCCACCGGGTCGAGGAGTGTCTGCGCGAGGGTGCGATACTCGACGCGTGAAGCGGGACACGCTCGTCGTCGGTCGGGGATCGGAGCTCGCGCGGCTCCGCCTGCGGGTCGACCGCATCGCCGCCCACGGGTCGGCGCTCGTCATCGACGGAGACGCCGGGGTCGGCAAGACCACCCTGGTCGAGGACGTCGTCGCCTACGCGCGCTCCCGCGACGTGCGGGTGCTGCGCACCGCGGGCTCCGCAGCGGAGTCGGGCGACCAGTACGCGGCGCTGCAGTTGCTCCTGCACCCGCTCCGCCCGGGCCTCGACGGCCTGCCTCTTCCGCAGCGGGACGCGCTCCGCGTCGCCTTCCATCTGGCGGAGGGAGTGCAGCCGACGCCGCTGCTGGCCGGCCTCTCGGCCCTGACCCTCCTGAGCGACGCCGCCGCCGATCGGCCCCTGCTGGTCGTCGTCGAGGACCTGCACCGGATCGACCCTGAGTCGGCGTGGGCGCTGCGGATGCTCGCCCGGCGCATCGGGGAGGACCGCGTCGTCGTCGTGATGACCACGAGGGACCGGCCCGAGGAGGACTCCGGCCTCGAGCACCTCCACCTCGGGCCGCTGTCGGCCGCCGACTCGGCCGCGCTCCTCGACACGCTCCCGCATCCTCCTCGCGGCGCCGCTCGGCGCGCTCTGCTCGACCTCGCCCGCGGGAATCCGCTGGCCCTGGTGGAGCTGACCGGGCGCGACCCGTCGGCCGACGAGGCGGAGGACCGCGCGGTGACCGGACGCCTCGAGTCGGCCTTCGCGGAGCGCTTCGCGGAGCTCGATCAGCCCTCGCGGCTCGCCGTGCTGGCCGTGGCGCTGGGCGACGTCGCGACGGCGGAGGAGGCGAGCCGGCTGGCGAACCTGGCGCTCGGCCGCCACCCCGATCCCTCCTGGATCGACAGAGCCGTCGCCGCGTCGCTGCTCAGCTGGACCCCGGGGAGCGGCCTCCGCTTCCGGCACCCACTCGTGCAGTCCGCGGTGACGAGCGTGAGCCGCCCGTCCGAGCGCGCGGCCGTGCTCCGCACGCTCGTGCAGGAGCACCGCGACGATCCGAGCCGGACGCTGTGGTGGCGCTCGGAGCTCGCGACGGGCTCGGACGGGCGGGTGGGCGAGGAGCTCGCCGGTCTCGCGGCGTCGGGCCTGGCGACCGGCGACGTCGTCCTGGCGGCCCAGGCGATGGAGCGGTCCGCGGAGCTGACCCCCGCCGGGCCGCTGCGCGTCTCGCGCCTGATCGACGCGGCCGAGTACTCCGGTCTCGCCGGCCGGACCGCGGAGGCGGCGCTGCTCGTGCACCGCGCGGCGGGCGAGACCGTCGATCCGGTGCTCACCGCCCGCGCCGCCTGGACGCGCGAGACGCTGCCGACCGGGCGGACGGCCCTCTCTCGGGGCGACCTCTCGCCCGCGCTCGCCGCGGTGACCGCGCTGCAGAGCAGCGGAGCCGTCGACGCCGCCACGGCCGCGCTCCTGCACCTCGCCGCCATCGCCTGGGACCACAACCGCGAGGCGTCGCCGGGGGAGCCGATGATCCAGGCGGTGCGCGCGCTCGCCCTCGACGACTCCGATCCGCGCGCCGTCCTGCTCGCGGCGGTCACCGAGCCGGTCGCCCGCGGCGACGAGGTCGTCCGCCGGGCGCTCGCGGCGGCATCCGGGGCGAGCGGTCCGGAGGAGGCGTGGTGGCTCGGCTACGCGCTGAACACGGCGGGCGAGGTCGAGGTCGCCCGGGAGCTCCTGGAGGAGGCGATCACCGGGCTCCGGGCCCGCGGCGACATCCGGATCCTCCCGCAGGCGCTCCTGGCCGCCTCGATGACCACCTCGCTCGCCGGCCGCATCTCGCGCGCCCGCTCCTTCGCGGAGGAGGCGCTCGTCCTCGGCAGCGACCTGGGGGACGTCGGCTTCGAGACCGCGTCCCGGGCCTGCCTGGCCTGGTTCGACGCGATGGAGGGCGTCGCGCCCGATCCCGAGGCGATCAGTGCGGGCAGCGCGATCGGCGCGGCCGTCCTCTGCTCCAGCGTGATGCGGGCGACGCTCCGCGGATCGAGAGCGGCGGTGGCGGTCCTCGAGTCGCGGCCGGGCGACGCCGTTCCGGAGCTCCTGCCCCTCCTCGATACGGACGACGACTCCCTGAACCCCGGCTTCGCGATCCTGACCACGCCCGACCTCGTCGACGCGGCTCTCGCGACCGGAGACGTCGGAGTCGTGCGCCTGCACGCCGCGAGGCTGGATTCGCTCTTCGAGCGCTGGCACCAGCCGATGATCGAGGCGGCGGTCCGCTACGCGCAGGTCGCGGTGGCGCTCGCCGATGGAGCGCCGGACGCCGCGGCCGGGCTGCTGCGCCGGACTCCGCCGCCGCTCCCGTACGTGCGGGCGCGGGCGCTGCTGCTCGTGGGCGACGGGCTGCACAGGGCCGGGCGGGCGGCGGAGGCGCGCCCCCTCCTCCGCGAGTCGCTGGCGATGCTCGAGGAGCTGCCGATCCGCGCCTGGGCCGATCGGGCCCGCGACGCGCTCCGGGCCGCCGGAGGGAGGATCGCGGACGCGCCGTCACCGGCCGCGGCCACGCTGACCCCGCAGGAGCTGCGCATCTGCGCTCTCGCGAGCACGGGGCTGTCGAACCGCGCGATCGCGCAGAACCTGTTCCTCTCGCCGCGCACGGTCGGCGCGCACCTGTACTCGGCGTACCGCAAGCTCGGGATCGGCGGGCGGGGCGAGCTCGCCGCGGTGCTCGGCAGGGACGCCGGCGCCGACGCCTGAGGCGGGGGCCGCGGCCGTCCCGGTGTCCGCCCGTGGGCGCCCCGGCCCCGCAGACGCGCAGGCGCGCCCCGGAACGGCCGGGACGCGCCTGCGAGCGGCCCGCGCTACTCCTGGATGAAGGCCAGCAGGTCGGGGTTGATGACGTCGGCGTGGACGGTCAGCATGCCGTGCGGGTAGCCCTCGTAGATCTTCAGCGTCGAGTTCTGCAGCAGCTCGTGCTGCTTGAGCGCGGCGTCCTTGTAGGGGACGACCTGGTCGTCGTCGCCCTGGGTGACGAGGACGGGGACGGTGATCGCCTTCAGGTCCTCGGTCTGGTCCGTCTCCGAGAAGGCCTTGATGCCCTCGTAGTGCGCGAGCGCGGATCCGGTCATGCCCTGGCGCCACCAGTTGTCCACCACCGGCTGCGAGAGCTCGACGCCCTCGCGGTTGAAGCCGTAGAACGGACCCGCCGCGACGGCCTGGTAGAACTCGGCGCGGTTCGCCGCGAGAGCGTCGCGGAATCCGTCGAACACCGAGATCGGCGTGCCCTCGGGGTTCGCCTCGGTCTGCACCATCAGCGGCGGGACCGACGAGACGAGGACGGCCTTGGCCACGCGGCCCTGGGGCTCGCCGTACTTCGCGACGTAGCGCGCGACCTGGCCGCCTCCGGTGGAGTGGCCGATGTGGATCGCGTTCCGCAGGTCGAGGTGCTCGACGACCGCGTTCACGTCGCTGGCGTAGTGGTCCATGTCGTGTCCGGTGCCGACCTGGGTGGAGCGGCCGTGCCCGCGGCGGTCGGTCGCGATGACGCGGTAGCCGTGCGCGTGGAAGAAGAGCATCTGCGCGTCCCAGTCGTCGGACGACAGCGGCCAGCCGTGGTGGAAGACGATGGGCTGCGCGTCGGTGCTGCCCCAGTCCTTGTAGTAGATCTCGACGTCGTCGTCCGTGGTCACAAACGGCATCTTCGAACCTCCGTGCTCGTGTCGATCCCGAGCCCGGCCCGGGTCGTGTCCAAGGTGGTGCCTCCCCGGATGAGGGTGGGGAGCGGCTCCACGATAGGGGCGTGGGAGCGCTCCCTGAAGAGCGCGGGGAGATGTTCCGACGATCGTCCAGACCTGGTCGCCCGGGCGGTTCCGGGGTCGCCGGCCGCGCTCGTCGAGTGGGGTCGGATGACTCGTGACCGGCACCGCGGGCGCTGACAGGATCGCGGCGGACGCGCCCTCCCGCGGCGCGCGGACCGGAGGTCGCGATGCCCACGACGATGCCCCTGACGACGCCCCTGACGACGCCCCTGACGACGACGCCCCGGCCGGCGGTGCTCCGGTGACCGTCGAGGACCGCGTCCCGATCGAGCCGCAGGCGGTCGTCGCTCCGCTCAGCAGGTCCGCCGTCTTCCTCTCGCTCGACATCGTCGGCGGGCAGGACGCCGCGGACCGCGTGCGGGACGTCGTCGCGGACGTGGGCGGGATCCTCCGCGCGGTCGGCTTCCGCGACCTGGGCCTGCGCCTCTCGTGCCTGGTCGGGATCGGGAGCGACGCGTGGGACCGCTTCAGCGGGGAGGGGCGCCCCGCGCAGCTGCACCCGTTCCGGGAGGTGGTCGGCGCGGCGCACACGGCGGTCTCGACCCAGACCGACCTCCTGTTCCACATCCGGGCGGAGCGCGACGACGCCTGCTTCGAGTTCGAGCGCCTCCTGCTCGACGCGCTCGGCGAGGACGTCGTCGTCCGCGACGAGGTGGTCGGCTTCCGCTACTTCGACAACCGCGACCTGCTGGGCTTCGTCGACGGCACCGAGAACCCCACCGGGGAGGCGCTGCCCCGCGTCGCACTGATCGGCGCGGAGGACGCGGCGTTCGCGGGCGGCAGCTACCTGGTCGTGCAGAAGTACCTGCACGACCTGACGGCCTGGCACGCGCTCACCACCGAGCAGCAGGAGCGGGTCATCGGCCGGAGCAAGGCCGACAACGTCGAGCGCGAGGACGATCCGGCGCAGCTCTCGCACAAGGGGCTCGCGACCGTGGTCGACGCCGGCGGGACCGAGCACGACATCCTCCGCGACAACATGCCCTTCGGCCGACCCGGCAAGGGGGAGTTCGGCACGTACTTCCTCGGGCTGGCCGCCGACCTGTCGGTGATCGAGACGATGCTGACCCGGATGTTCGTCGGCGTGCCCGCGGGCCGGCACGACCGCCTCCTCGACTTCTCGACCGCGACGACCGGCGGGGTCTACTTCGTGCCCTCGCGGGACGTTCTCGAGGGCCTGGGCGGCTGACCCGGGCCGGTCGACGGGACGCGCGGATCGAGTCGCATGACCGTGGTGCGTCCCGATCCGGAGCGGTGGGATCGGAGCAGCGCAGGCGCGCAGGACGATCAGCAGGGAGAACGCCGTGGAACCCGACGACAGCACCGCTCCGCACCACGAGACCCCCGGATTCGGAGATCCGGACCTCCCCCAGGAGGGGATCGTGAACACCGAGGGCGATCCCTCGGCGAACACGATGACCGGCCCGCAGAACCGCGTTCTGGAGGGACTGTTCCCGAACCAGATCGCGGCGCCCGCGACCGACATCAGCACGCAGCCGTTCTTCTGGTCCTCCTTCAACATCTCGCCGCGGCGGGTGCAGCGGGGAGGCTGGGCGCGCGAGCTCACGCAGGCCGACTTCGCGATCTCGAACGAGATCGCCGGCGTGAACATGTACCTCGAGGCCGGCGGGATCCGCGAGCTGCACTGGCACCAGAGCGCCGAGTGGGCGCTGATGACCAGGGGGAACTGCCGCATCACCACGCTCAGCCGCACCGGCCGGCCCAGCGTCGACGACGTGCAGGAGGGGGACCTCTGGTACTTCCCGCCCGGGCTGCCGCACTCCCTGCAGGGCCTCGGCCCGGACGGGGCGGAGTTCGTGCTGGCGTTCGACGACGGCGAGCAGTCCGAGAGCAACACGCTCCTGCTCACCGACTGGTTCGCGCACACGCCGCCCGACGTGCTGGCGAAGAACTTCGGCGTCGCGCAGGAGGTCTTCCGCGACATCCCGCTGCACGACCTCTGGATCTTCCCGGGCGACGTGCCCGGCGACCTCCAGGCCGACCGGGCCGCGGCCGGGGTGCAGGACGGCGACGAGGCGGTGATCTTCCGGCTCTCCCGGTCCGAGCCGGTGCACCAGAACAGCGGCGGCCGGATCCAGATCGCCGACAGCACGAACTTCCCGGCCTCGCGCACGGTCTCAGCCGCGCTGACGACCGTCGAGCCCGGCTCGATGCGCGAGCTGCACTGGCACCCCAACGCCGACGAGTGGCAGTACTACCTCCGCGGATCCGCCCGGATGACCGTGTTCAACACGGGCCCGCACGCCAACACGACCGACTTCCACGCGGGCGACGTGGGCGTCGTGCGCCGCAACTTCGGCCACTACGTCGAGAACACCGGCGACGACACGCTCGTCTACATCGAGACCTTCAAGAGCTCCCGCTACGAGGAGGTGTCGCTCGCCCAGTGGCTCAGCCACCTGCCGCCGTCGCTGGTCGCGCAGCACCTGAACATCCCGGAGGAGGTGCTGGCGACCTTCCCGCCCGGCACGCAGGGGATCACTCCGCTGCGCTGAGACAGGGACGCGCGGAGGGGACGGGGGACGGGGACATGACTGAGGATCACGAGGCGGCGCTCCTGCCGTGGGCGGGGAGGGCGGCGGTGCTGCTGGACCGGCACCTGCGGGTGCTGGCCGCGACTCCGCTCGCGCGGGCGCTCTCGCCCGCCTTCGCCGCAGGAGTGAGCATCGCCCGCTTCACCTTTTTGGACTCGTCCGAGGTCGAGGACCTGCCGTGCTGGGGTGCCGCCGCCGATCAGGTCGCGGCGATGCTCCGGGACTCGCTCGACCGGCACCGGGGGGATCGGGAGTTCCTGACGGTCGTCGGGGAGCTCTCGGCGAGGAGCCCGCGGTTCGCGGACTCGTGGGCGGCCGGGGCGGAGGCCGACGCGCGCGGGTCGGTCGTGTTCCTCGACACCGCGGTCGGCTCCGTGCCGATGGACTACCGGCTGGTCCGGGACGGCGCGCGCCTCCTGCTCCTGTTCGAGGCTGGTGGCGCGGCGGGTCGCGAGGCTCTCGCGCTCCTCGCCGCCACTGGTCAGGCGCCGGCCGGGGCGGTCAGCGCGGTGCCCGCCTCCGGAGCGGGCCGCAGCGAGGCGAGGTAGTCGACGGCCGCGGCCGCCGGAGTCCCCGCCGCCGCGAGATAGGTCACGACGTACCGGCCCGGAGCGCCGGCGAGCTCCAGGGTCTGCATCTCGAGGTCGAGCCAGCCGAACGGCTCGACGTGGACGCGGATCCACCGGTGGGTGAAGGGGCGGACCTGGTACTCGGCCCAGATCGACCGGAACAGCGGATTCCCGACCGAGCACTCGCCGACGATCTCGTGCAGCCGCGGATCGTCGGGGTCGCTGTAGAACCGCAGCGCGGCGATCAGCTCGCGGAAGACCTGGCCCCACGCCTGCAGCTGGTCCGGCGGGTCGCCGTCCGCCACGGCGCGGGCGAAGCCGCGGGACGTGGAGAGCAGCATGTTGGCGCCGGGCACGCCCTTGTCGGGGGCGAGACGGCTCATCAGATCGTTCGCGCCGAGGACGTCGAGGTTGCGGTCGAACGCGTACGCCGGCGTCCTCGGCCAGTGGGCGAGCAGCGACTCCACGCCCTGGCCCGGCGGAAGGAAGGCGGGATCGCGCGCGCCGGGGCGCAGTCGGGCCAGCCGGAAGAGGTAGGCGCGCTCGAACTCGTCGAAGGCGAGCGCCTCGGCGAGGGCGTTCAGCACCTGGTCGGACGGGGCGACGGCGTGCCCCTGCTCGACGCGGAGGTAGTAGTCGCGGCTGATGCGGGCGCGGTCGGCGACCTCCTCGCGGCGCAGACCCGGCACCCGTCGCCGGGTGCCCGCGGTCGGCATGCCGACCTGCTCCGGCTGCAGCGCCGCCCGTCGAGCGCGGAGGAACTCCGCGAGGGGGCTGCGAGAGCTCATCGTGCGACTCCATCGGTTCAGCCGCCGGGTCGAGCGGCGGTCGTGCGGGGGTGGGGCCGTACCGGTCGTCCGGTGGGACACAGAGTACCGTCGGGCACCCGCCGGGCCCACTGCCCAGCTGTGCCCTGCTGTGCCTGCTGTGCCTTGGGCTTGCTGTGCCCTCCTGCTCTCTTGTGCCCTCCTGCCCGACGCCGACCGGGGCCCGGCCGCGCTCCGGAGGATCGCGACAGAGGGAGGAGAGCCCGGGAGCGCCCGAGGGTTCCGACAGAGGGAGGAGAGCGCGGCAGTGCCCGGCGGTCAGCATGGGGTCCTCGGAACCCGTCCCTCAGGAGTCGCGATGACGATCAGTGCCCTCTCCTCGCCGCCCGCGCACCCGAGCGCCCCCGAGGACGTGGTGGTCCGGATGCTGAGCTCGGCGTCGCCGGCGCGGGAGCGGCTCCTGGTGGTCGAGGGTGGGATCGGCTCGGGCCGGACGCACATGCTGCGCTCCGCCGCGGCCACCGCTCGGGCCGCCGGCTGCGAGGTCGTGGAGGTGCGGCCGGACCGCGGCGACGCCGTGATCGGCGCGTCCTCGCTCGCGCTGTTCGCCACGCTGATCGGCCGTCTGCAGCGGGTGCGCGACTCCTCGGCCTCGCCCTGCGACCCCGGCTTCCTGATCGTCGTCGACGACTGGGAGCGGTTCGACGTCGCCGCCCGCGAGACCCTCCAGGCCCTGGTGACCCGGCTGGTCGACGAGGTCGGCGCCGCCTGCCTCCTCGCCACCGGCGACCGCCGCGTCCTCGCCGGCTGGGAGGGCCTGCGGCACCGGCGCACGGAGCCCCTCGACGCGGAGGCGGCCCGCGGCTTCCTGCGCGCCCACGGCTGCCGCCGGCCGCTCGCCGTCGAGGCGCGCCTGCTGCGGGTCGCGGAGGGGAATCCGCTGCTCCTCGACGTCCTCGGGCGGGCCTGGGCCGACGAGGACGCTCCCTCGCACTTCCCGGTCTACCCGCGGCTCGAGCAGGCCGAGACCAGAGTGCGCGACCTGCTGGCTCCGCTGTCGGAGACGTGCCGGGAGGCGCTCCTGCTCGCGGCGGTGGCGGGCGCCGAGTTCCCGGAGGCGATCGGGTCGGCCCTCGGCGACGGGGACCGCGCCCTGGTGCAGGAGGGGATCGTGACGGCGGGCGGCCGTGCGTTCCGCGACCCGGTGGTCCGCGCGGTGGTGCTCTCGACGGCGTCGCCCCGAGCGCTGCGGACGGCACGGAGGCGTCTCGCCGATCGCCCGGAGTCGGCCCCGCACCTCCGCCTGCTGCTCGCGGCGGACGACGCGGCCGGGCCGGAGGAGCGGGCGCGGCTCCTCGAGGACGCGGCGGAGGAGCGCCTCCGCGCGGGCAGGCCGCAGGAGGCGCTGCTCCTCCTGGCCGAGGCGCGCTCGGGTGCGCGCGGTGGTGCTCTGCGGGAGGCGCTCGAGGCGCGCGCGGCCGCCGTCGCGGCCTTCACCGGCGATGCGGCGGCCCTCGAGCGGGTGGTGGAGCGCTCGCGGGAGGACGGCGCTGTTCCCGGGGCCGCCGTCGAGGCGGCCCGGCTCGCCGACGCGCTGCTGCGCACGGGTGACGTGGGCGGGGTCCGCCGCGCGGCCCTCCGGGCGCTCGGCGCTCGGGTCGGGCGTGGGGGCTCGTCTGCGGGCGGTGACTCGCCTGTCGGCGGTGACTCGCCTGCAGACGGTGCCTCCCGCGAGGTCGGCGGCCGACTCCCCGCCGACCACGCAGCCCCGCGCGACGACGCCGCCGACCTGCTGGTGACCGTCCTCCACACCGCCTGCGTGCTCCGCGGCGATCCCGCGTGGTGGCAGGAGGCGCTCGCCGTCGGCGAGGAGCACTCCCTCGATCCCGTCCTGCGCCTCGTGGAGGCCAGCGCGCGACCGGTCACACACGAGGAGTGGGAGCGCCGCCTGCTGCTCGCCGAGGACTCCGCGGTCACGGGCGACCCGTGGAAGACGGTCGCGCTGCACCTCGCCTGGTCGCTGCTCGAGGTCTCGGACGAGCGCCGCGACCGCCTCGCCGGGCTCCTCGACCGCGGCGAGGAGGCGGACGGCCTGCCCGGCACCCTCGCCCTCCTCCGCCGCGGCACCACCGCTCTCGACCGCGGTCGCCTCGACGACGCCTCGGCCGACCTCGACCGCGCCGCCGCCCGCGTCGACGAGCTGCCCGCCGTCCGTGCGCTGATCGACGCGGCTCGAGCCCGGGTCCACGCGGTGCAGGGCGACCGGGCACGCACCCTCGAGTGCGCCGAGCGCGCGTCGGCCTGGGCGCTGCGGCACGGAGCGGCGTCGGTCGCGCGCGCCACGGATCACGCCCTGTGCTCGCTCGACCTCGGCGGCGGCCGCTTCGAGGAGGCGCACGCCCGCTCCTCCTCCCGCGCCGGCCGCGACCCGCTGGAGCTCCTGGACGCCGCGGAGGCCGCCTCGCGCCTCCGCCTGCCCGGGCACTGCGCCGAGCTGGCGGAGGCCGCGGCGGAGCTCGTCGCGCGGCCTCTCGCTCCCCGCGGGCGGATGCTCGTCCTCGCGGCGACCGCGGTCCTCGATCCCTCCGGCGGCGCGGGCGCCCTCTTCGAGCGCTCCCTCGACCCGGCCTCCGAGGAGTGGCCGTTCGAGCGGGCGCGCGTCCAGCTCTGCCACGGCGAGTGGCTGCGCCGCCGGATGCGTCCGCTGGAGGCGCGCACCCGGTTCCGCCAGGCCGCCGCGGGGTTCGCCGCGGTAGGGGCGGAGCTCTGGCTCGCCCGCGCCCAGCACGAGCTGCGGGCGGCGGGCGGCGCGGGGGAGGCGCCGGTGGCCGCCGACCTCAGTGAGCAGGAGCGGCGCGTGGTCTCCCTCGCAGCCGCCGGGCTCTCGAACAAGCAGATCGCCCAGCAGCTCTTCGTCTCGCCCCGCACCGTCAGCGGGCACCTGTACCGGATCTTCCCCAAGCTCGGGGTGACCTCGCGGGCCGGGCTCCGCGACGCGCTCCTCAGCCTCGAGGACGCCCGGAGCGCGTGACGGAGCCGCAGGATCGAGTCATCCGACCTGGTGCCTGCCGCCGCGGGAGGCGCATGCTGAGCGCATGACGTCGCAGCAGATGATCGACCCCTCCGTCCCGCCGAGCGGCCCCGGCTGCGTCGAGTGCGAGCAGTCCGGATCGTGGTGGCTGCACCTGCGCCGCTGCGCGCTCTGCGGGCACATCGGCTGCTGCGACGACTCGCTGAACCGCCACGCGACGGCCCACTACCACTCGACCGGCCACGCGGTCATCCGCAGCTTCGAGCCCGGCGAGGACTGGTTCTGGGACTACCGGACCGACGACTACGCCGACGGCCCCGCCCTGGCCGACCCGCAGAGCCACCCGGCGAGCCAGACCACTCCGGGGCCGAAGGACCGCGTGCCGCGCGACTGGCAGTACCTCCTCGCCGAGCGCGCCTGAGCCGTACCCTCCCCCCCCCGCGACAGCGCAAGAGTTGTCGCACTGGGCATGCGACTGCGACAACTCCTGGACAGTCGTGGCAGCCGGAGCCGCCGACGCCCAGCGCTCGTCCGCGAGAGCGCAGGAGTTGTCGCACTCGCGACCGACGACGACTTCCGGATGCTCGCGGCGGCCCGCCGGGGAGCGAGGGCCACGAGAGTCCAGGAGTTGTCGCACTGGGCATGCGAGTGCGACAACTCCTGGACAGTCGCGGGAGCAGTCGCGGGAGCAGTCGCGGGAGCAGTCGCGGGAGCAGGTCGAAGCCCGCCGACCGGCCGGCGGACGACGCCGGCCGGACCCCGTCACCGCCTCTCGACCCCGTCCAGCGCCTCCGCCTCGGCGATCCGCAGCCGCATCTGCCGGTACCGGTGGAACTGGTACACCCCGTGCAGCACCGCGAGGACGACCGCGGCCGCCATGCCGCACGCGATCGCGGGGACCTCGTCCGCGCCGCTCTGCGTCAGCGCGAGCGCGACTCCGGCGCCCGCCACGATCGAGTTGACCACCGCGATCGCCGAGGACATCGTGAAGAAGATGCCCCGCCAGCTCTGCCGCCGGCCGATCTCGAGCAGCTCGTTCGGCGCGTGGCGGCCGCGCGGCACCGCGAAGTAGGCGCCCGCGCCCGGCAGCAGGGTCCCGTAGTAGCGGCGGATGCGCTGGATGGCCGTCAGCGCGGCGATGTCCTCCATCGAGGTCTGCACCAGCCGCTCGTAGGTGAACACCCCCAGCAGCACGACGACCGGGATGATCACCGCGAGGAACCCCATCGCGTACCGGGTCGGGGCGAGGAAGCCGAAGGCCACGAGCGAGCTGGAGAGCATCGTCAGGTAGAGCGAGGCGCGGCTGCTCGACTCCGTCACGGTGATCCCGCGCGCCGACTCCAGGACGAAGTGCTCGGTCAGCAGAGCGTTGAGGAACGCGGCCGGCCGGTCGGGGAGCGACGCGGCGGAGACGGCGGCCTCGGGCAGCCCCGGCGTGCGGGGAGGCTCCCCCTCGTCGAGGCGGTCGCCCGGCTCCGGATTCACGACCGCACCTCTCGCGAGGACGCCCCGCCACGTCCGCTCTTCGAGTCATCCGACTCGCGCACCGGCTCCACCCGCGCGCCTACCGTCGGACGCGACGCCGAGCACCGCCACCGGGGCGCGTGCTCTGACACCGAAGGGCCGTTCATGACCGACACCCGCCACCTCCACTCGAACCAGCGAGACACGCTCGAGCGGCTGCTCGAGGACTCGTCCAGCCACAACGTCCTCTGGGCGGACGCGCTGACGCTGCTCGAAGCCGTCGGCACCGTCCACGAGAAGCACGACGGCGCCTTCTCGGTGACGGTCGGCTCGACCACCGAGACCCTCCACCGGCCGCACCACAAGGACGTGGACGAGCAGCAGCTCGTCGACCTGCGCCGCCTGCTCCGCGGAGCGGGGTACGGCGCATGAGCGCCGGGACGCCCGCCGACCTCACCGGGTCGGCCGCCGAGCGCCTCCGCCGGCTGGACGCGCTCGACGCGGGGGCGCTGACCGAGGAGTGGCTCCTCCGCCAGCTGCGCCTCGCGCTCGGGGATCTCGCCGCACTCGAGCCGGCCGCCGAGGCCGAGCAGGAGCGGCGCGAGGACTTCTGACGCGACGGGCGGCCGTCCGGGGTGCACACGGCCGGCACCCCGACGGCCGCCGCCCCGCAGCCCGAGCCCCACGCAGCGCCGCCCCGATCCGCCGCTCATCGCCCGGCCGCCGCGCTGCGGGCGCGCAGCAGCACGCCGGCCGTCGCGGTCGCCGCCAGCACCAGCGCCGCGAACACCGTCAGCACGGTCGTCGCGGCGGCGAGGTTCAGCGCCGCTCCCGCCGCCAGCGCGGGCACCGCGAGCCCCGTGTAGGCGACCAGGAACACCACAGCCAGGGTCTCGCCCCGGCGGGCCGGATCCGCGAGGGCGACCGCTGTGCCGATCGATCCCTTGAAGAGCAGCCCCACCCCGAAGCCCGAGACGACGGCCCCGGCGAGGAACACCCCCAGCTGCGGAGCGATCGCTCCGGCCGCGACCGCCGCGAGCCCGACCGCGCAGCCCGCCACCGCGATCGAGAGCTGCAGGCGCACCCCCACCTTCACGAGCAGCAGCTGGCCCAGGGCCGCGGAGGCGAACACGGCGAAGGACGTCGCTCCGGCGAGCAGGTGGTCGCGGACCTGGAACGTCTGCACCAGGAACGTCGGTGCGAGCGAGGTGAAGAGGCCGAGGACGGAGAAGGCCGAGAACGCTCCGAACGCCGCGAGCAGGAACGCCCGGCGCGCGTCCGCCGGCACCGAGAGCCGCTGCGGCCGGTAGGCGGGCGCCGTCTCCGGCACGTCGACCGTCTCGGGTACGAGGAGCAGCGCCAGGCCCGCCACGAGCAGCGCGACCAGGAACACCTGATGCGGCAGGAGGAGCGGATCGGGGAGGAACTCGGCGAAGACCCCTCCGAGCAGCGGACCCAGCGAGAGCCCGCCGAGGTTCACGGCGCCCGAGATCGACGCGGCGACGATCGTGTTCTCGTCCGGCCGGGCGCGGGCGCGCAGCTCGCCGAGGTGGGCGGTCGCGGTGGCGGTGAGCATGCCGATGCTGACGCCGTTGACGAAGCGGGCGACGATCAGCCCCGGCACCTCCGTCGTCAGCGAGAAGAGGACGGCCGAGATCGCCGAGACGAGCACCGCGATCAGCAGCACCCGGCGGCGGCCGAGCCAGTCGCTGACGTGACCGGCGAGGTACAGGCTCACGATCACTCCGACCGCGTAGGCGGCGAAGACGACGGTGATCACGAACGGCGGGAAGCCGTCGAGCTGCTGGTAGAGCGGGTAGAGCGGAGTCGGCACCGTCGAGTACGCCATCACGAGCAGGAAGGTCGCGGCGACGATCCAGAAGCCGACGCCGTGGCGCACCGTCGGCAGCCGGCGGCTCACGAGGTCTCCTGCAGGTGGCGGTGGGCGAAGGTGACGGCCATCGCGCCCTCGCCGACGGCGGAGGCGACGCGCTTGACCGAGCTGCGGCGCACGTCCCCCGCGGCGAAGGAGCCGGGGACGCTGGTCTCGAGGTAGAACGGCGCCCGCTCGAGCGGCCAGTCCGGCGCGGCGTGCTCGCCCGCGAGGTCCGGGCCCGTCACGAGGTAGCCGCCGGAGTCGCGGACGATCGCGGTCTCCGCCGCCCAGGTCGTGTCCGGTTCGCCCCCGATGCAGACGAACAGGTGCGAGGTGGCCAGCGCACCGTGCGCGCCGGTCGCCGAGTTCTCGACCTCGATCGACTCGAGGGCGTCGGCGCCGTGCAGGCGGGTGACGCGCGAGTCGAGGAGGATCGTCACGTTCGGCTGCCGGACGACGCGCTCCGCGAGGTAGGAGGAGAGGCTGTCGGCCAGGTCCGGGCCGCGGACCAGCATGGTCACGTGCCGCGCGTGCGCCGAGAGGTTCATCACGGCCTGCCCGGCCGAGTTGCCGCCTCCGACGACCACGACGTCCTCGCCCTCGCAGAGCGGCGCCTCGCTCGTCCCGGCGCCGTAGTAGAGGCCGACGCCGAGCAGCTCGTCCTCGCGCTCGAGGCCGAGCCGGCGCCACTGGATGCCCGTGGCGCAGATGTTGGTGCGGGCGACGACGGTCGTCCCGTCGGCGAGCAGTGCGTGGATCCGGTCGTCGGCGAAGCGCCCGCGGATCCCCTCGCGCATCCGCAGGAGCTCGGCGCCGAACGAGACGGCCTGCTGCCGCGCGCGCTCGGCCAGGTCGGCTCCCGCGATCCCGTGCGGGAAGCCGAGGTAGTTCTCGATCAGGCTGCTGGATCCGGCCTGCCCGCCGATCGCCGAGCGCTCGAGGACGACGACCTTCAGCCCCTCGGACGCGGCGTAGACGGCGGCGGAGAGCCCGGCCGGGCCCGCGCCGTAGATGGAGAGGTCGTACTCGGCCAGCCGGGGTGCGCCCACCCAGCCCAGCCGGGCCGCGACCTCGGCGAGCGTCGGATCGGAGGCGCGGCTGCCGTCCGGGAACACCACGAGCGGGAGCGACGCGGTGGCGAGGGGGTGTCCGGCGACGGCGAGGCACTGCTCGTCCGTGTCGATCGGCGTCCACGAGAACGAGACGACGCTGCGCGAGAGGAGGTCGCGGATCTCCCACGCGTCGCGGCTCTCGCGCCGCCCGTAGAGGCGGACCTGCGGGACGTCCCCGGGCACGGTCACGAGGCCCGCCGCCGCTCGAGCCCGTCGCGGAACCTCATCAGCTTGAGGCAGAGGTGCAGCGTGCTGCGCGCGAGTCCGTCGTCGAGCGCCTCCCGGACCGCCTCGGGCAGGTTGTCGAGGCGGTAGTAGAGCGTGGTGCGGTGGATGTGCAGGAG
This sequence comes from Rathayibacter sp. AY1B5, assembly GCF_002932795.1. Lineage (NCBI taxonomy): Bacteria > Bacillati > Actinomycetota > Actinomycetes > Micrococcales > Microbacteriaceae > Rathayibacter > Rathayibacter sp. AY1B5. The sequence continues at coordinate 33,151 of NZ_PSWM01000022.1, read as the reverse complement.
CCCGCACGCCTCCCGCACGCTGCCGCGCACGTCGAGGTAGGCCTCGACCGTCCGCCGCTGCACCTCGTCGCCCCGCTCGAGCAGCGTCGCCGCGGCCGGCGAGAGCATGGCGAGCTGCGAGCTGTCCGCCCCGATCGAGGCGAGGAGCACCCACGCCCCCAGCTCGGCGATGTCGGCCCGGCCGCGGCCGTCGGGCAGGGAGCCGACGATGGTCGCGGCGAGGGCGGCCCGCTCGGCGGTCGGCAGGAGGTCGTCGTCGCGGACGTCGAGCCGGGCCGAGCCGATCGCGTCGACGGCCGTGCCGCGGTCGCGGGCCTCCTGGTGGAGGATGGCGTCGGTGGCGGCCTCCGGCGCGTCGACGCTGACGAAGAACAGAGCGCCTTCCTGATCGCCGAGAAAGGTCAGGCCGGAGGCGGGGCTCGCGTCGATCCGCTTCGCCAGCGCCGTCCGCTGGAGCGAGCCGGTCGCGCCGGCGAGGCGCACCGCGCGGACGACGGTCTGGGCGTCCCGCCGGAGCCAGCGCCGCTCCACCGCCTCGGCGAAGGCCGAGCGCCGGATGCTGCCGTCCGCCGCGAGCAGCGCCGCGAGGACGTCCTCGCGGCGGGAGCTGCCGCCCGCCCTCGTCGACGGACCGAGCAGGCGCCGGATCGCGCCGACGGCCGCGTCGATGAGGGAGTACTCGGCCGGAGTGAGCGGCGCGGGCCGCTCCCGGGGGAGGAGGAGAGTCGCAAGCCGGCCCCGCGGATCCTGGACCGGGAACACGCCGTCCCGGGGCCCTCTGCCCGTACGGGCCGCGGCCAGGATCCGGTGCGACGGGTCCTCGATCGTCACCGGTCGGTCGAGAGCCTCGGCGAGCTCGTCGGCGAGGTCCTGCAGAGTCATCGGCGGGGATCCGGGTGAGGGGCCATGCCGTGATCCTCGCGGAGGGAGCCCTCCCGAAGCGTGGCCCTTCCAGGCCCACCTTCCGCGTCGGATCCGCTGCCGGCCGCGAGGAGACGCTCAGCCTCCGCTGCCGGGGCCGTCCCCGGGGAATCCGTCCGCGAGGAGGCGGTCGAGGACGTCCGGCCAGTCGAGCAGGACGCCGATGTGGCCTCGACCGGGCCGGATCGTGAGCTCCGCGGCCGGGTGGAGGCGGCGCCCGACCCGGCGGGGATGCGGCGTCTCGTCGTAGGGTCGACGGGAGGGTCGGTGGGCCCTCGGACGGGAGGGGTCCGCATGTCGATCGACGAGGTGTCCGACGGGATCGAGGCGGCCGCCGCGCTGCCGCACGTGCGCTCCGGCGTCTCCGGCGCGACACCGTACGAGATCGCGCAGCGCTTCGCCGCGGGGGAGCTGACGCGGGAGCAGGCCGTCGACGAGCTCGGCCGCCGGCGCTACCGGCCCGGGTCGCCGAGCGACGGCTTCGACTGGACGACCCTCGACCCGGGGGAGTTCGAGGAGGTCCGCCGGGCCCTGTCCGATGGTCTGCTCGACGCCGCGATGTACGACGAGGTCCTCGACCGGTACAGCGGGCAGAGCTCCTCCGGCGATGGTGGGCCGACCGCATGAGCGTCGGGCCGATGGACGTCGCCTTCACCGCTCCGATCGGCGTCGTCGTCAAGGGCGACCTCTGGTCGTGCGTCGAGGTGCCCGGCTCCGTCGAGCTGTTCGGCACGGGGAGGTCCGTGAGGGTGGTCGCCACCGTCGACGGCGAGCCGGTGACCGCGGGCCTGCTGCCGACCGGCGCCGGCGGCCACATGCTGTCGATCAGCGCGAAGCTGCGGAAGACGATCGGTAAGGACCTCGGCGACGTCGTCACCGTCCACCTGGCCGAGCGCCTGAGCTGAGCTCCGGAATCGGAGGGAGACCCGTGGGCGGAGCGGAGAAGCCGGCCTGGGCGAATCCCGAGCCGGAGGTCCACCGGGCGCTCGCGCGGTGGGCGGCGGAGTGCGCGGAGCGCGCCCTCCCCGCGTTCGAGGAGTGGGATCCGAGCGATTCCTGGCTTCGGCGTGCACTCGACGTCCTCCTCGCCTGGGAGAGGGGCGAGGCGCCGATGACGGAGTGCCGCACAGCGGCCTTCGCGGCGCACGCCGCAGCCCGCGCCGCGACGCAGGCGGGCGAGCCGGCCGCCACCGCTGCCGCGCGGGCGGCCGGTCAGGCCGCGGCCGTCGCGCACATGGCGGATCACTGCTCGCACGCCGCCGTGTACGCCGCGAAGGCGGTCGGACTCCGGGGGAGCGACGCCGACCGGGACGCGGAGCGGCGTCACCAGTGGGAGAGCCTCGACCCCGCGCTGCGCCCCCTCGGCTTCCCGAAGGGGCTGTGACTCCTCCGCACGAGAGCGACTCCACTCGGACCGCGACCGTCTGCCCGCAGGGGCGTCACTTCTCGGGCCGCACCACCAGCCCGACGCCGCCCCCGCGCCGTACGGGCTCGGCGACCGCGGTCATCCGTCCCGAGGGATCGACCTCGATCGCCGCGACCGCGCCGATCTGCGCGGCCGACGTGAAGGTGTCGCCCGAGGGGACCAGCTGCTGGCCGAACGGGGCGAGGTCGTCGGCGTACGCCTCGATGAACTCCGGCTCGGCCGAGGTGGTCGCGCCGTTGCGCTGGGAGGCGCGGGGAGCGGCCACCGCCTCGGGGAGCGTCATGCCGAGGTCGATGCGGTTGACCAGCGTCTGCAGCACGGTCGTGATGATCGTCGATCCGCCCGGCGAGCCGACGACGAACCGCACGTCCCCGCCGTCGAGCACGATCGTGGGCGACATCGACGAGCGCGGGCGCTTGCCCGGCTCGATCCGGTTGGGGTCGCCGTCGACGAAGGTGGGGGAGAAGTCGGTCATCTCGTTGTTGAGGAGGAAGCCGCGGCCCGGGACGGTCATCGCCGAGCCGCCGGTCTGCTCGATCGTGAGCGTGTAGGAGGCGGCGTCGCCCCACTTGTCGACGACGGAGAGGTGGGTCGTGGAGATGTTCTCGGTGTCCGACTCCCGCGTGGCGGCGGCGGTCGAGCATCCGGAGCCGTCGAGAGCACCGGGCGCGACCGGGCGGACGGAGGCGGTCGCCGGGTCGATCGTGCAGTCCCGCGAGTCCGCGAACTCCTGGCTGAGGAGCGTCTCGGTCGGCACGTCGACGAAGGCCGGGTCGCCGACGTAGGCGCCGCGGTCGGCGAAAGCGCGGGCGGACGCCTCGAGGTAGAGGTGCAGGGCGGTGCCGGGGTCCTCGGCCGCGAGGTCGTGGTTCTCGAGGATGTTCAGCGCCTCGCCGACCGCGATCCCGCCGGAGGAGGAGGGGGCCATGCCGTAGACGTCGAGGCCGCGGTAGGAGACGTGGGTGGGCGCCTGCTCCGCGACCGAGTAGGCCGCGAGGTCGGCGGCGGTCATCGTGCCGGCCGGAGCGGGCAGGTCCGCGCCGTCCGCGAGCTTCGGATTCTGCACCGTGTCGGCGATCTCGGCGGCCAGCGCGCCCTCGTAGAACGCATCCGGCCCGTGAACGGCGATGGACGTCAGCGTCTTGGCGAGGTCGAGGTTGCGGAAGGTGCTGCCCACCTTCGGCGCGTCCCCGCCGGGGAGGAACAGCTCCGCGGTGTCGGGGAACGCCTGGAACCGCTCGCGGTTGTCGAGGGTCTGGTTGCGGAACGTCTCGTCCACCCGGAAGCCTTTCGCCGCGAGCGCGATCGACGGCGCGAGCACGACGGAGAGCGGCAGGGTGCCGAAGCGGTCGACCGCGGTGTCCCAGGTCGCCACGGTGCCGGGCACGCCGACCGCGACGCCGGAGGAGACGAGGTCCGGGGTGAACGGGTACGGGGCTCCGGTCGAGGGGTCGAGGAACGCGTCCGAGGTGATGCCGGCCGGCGCGGTCTCGCGCCCGTCGATGGTGCTGACCTCGCCGGACGCCTTGTCGAAGTAGACGAAGTACCCGCCTCCGCCGATTCCGGCGCTGTACGGCTCGCTCACGCCGAGGGCGGCGGCCGTGGCCACAGCGGCGTCCGCCGCGTTGCCGCCGCGCTTCAGCACCTCCATGCCCACGCGGCTCGCGTTCGCGTCGACGCTCGAGACCGCTCCGCCGTAGCCGACCTGCGTCGAGGGCGAGATGAGAGGCCCACCGAGGAAGTCGCGGATCTTCCCGGGAGTGAGCCCGCTGTCCTGGAGATACCCGGAGATCGGCCTGTCCAGTGCGGACGCCGGTGCGGCACCCGCCACTCCCACTGAGACGACCGCGACCAGCGCGATCGCGATCCTGCGGAGCACGGGTGTCGTGGCCATGGCGTTCCTCCATCGGAACTCAGTGGTGCGCGGTCGGCGATGCGGGTCCCCCCAACCTAGGGGCGCAGCGGGGGCGCGGGGTAGGGAATGTGCCGGGCGGCGTCGCCGGCGACGCTCAGCTGCTGCGATGACGCACTCATCGGAACTCAGCGATGCGCGATCCCGCGATTCGCCCCCGCCCAGGGGTTTCACGGAGCGGGCAGAAGGGCGTACGCAGGTGGGCTCGTCAGCGCCGGTCAGTCGCAGCTCGGCGCTGGCGGCGTGTCCGGGATGGAGGGCAATGGATCGGCCTTGGGTATTCCGACCCACAGGACTCCCTCCGAGGGACGCGCGTGCTCGACGAGTGCGCCCAAAGGCTCGGCCATGTCCTGAGCGGCGTCGACCCCGGTCGACGCCGGATCGTCGTTCATAGCATGCGGGGGAAACCGGATCCGTCGGCCGATCAACTGGTCGCCGTCGCTCATCCGCCGGTAGAGGACGCAGACGCTGTTAGCGCTCTCGATCCACAGGCGCACTAGCTCGACGTCCGCGGCGAAGCTCTCGAGAATCTCACCTCTCAAGGAGTCGCGTACGATGTCGGCTTCGGCGGCAGTGTTCATCGGAAATCCTTCCGCGGTGGCAGGCCGATGTTCTCGGCCCGCCACGCGTCTTTGCTACTTCATGGAGATGGTTTCGGGAAGCGGGTGATCGGAGAACCCGACTTCCGCAGTGCCCGCAGCAAGATCTTCCCTGAGTGACTCGATGTCTGAACTCTGCAGCATGCTCGACTGGCTAGACCACTGTTGCGCTGAGAGCCCCTTCTCCGATGGCACAGAGGTCGCCCCATCGGTGGGGAGGTCGGAATCGCCGGTCACGATACTGAATGGGTTAGTGACCCCCGGATTCAGAATGGAGTATGTGACCCAGTTCGGACACTTTATCGCGCCGCCCTGGTCGCAGTACATGGTCTGCAGTCCGAGTACTCCCCCAGCGGGCCATCCGTGGTATTCAGGGGAACTATACGGGTTGTAGATGCCGACGACCTTCCTTTGATCGGTCAAAGTGCACAGAATCTTGTCGCACTTGTACTTGCCAGCGTAAGCGGTCAGTGCATAACGACCATTTCCTTGCTTGACATGATTTTTGGACATCAGGACTCTTCGTTGCGCCTCGATGCTCCAAATGTTGTGCTTGTTCCATGCCTTGTCGACGCCGAAACCGAGGTTTGTCTCCGAATCCCAGAAGCCGCGCCGGAGTTCGATGTCACCGAGCTCCGGGTTTACCGCGGTTGCCAGGACCTCGCTCGTCGGATATCCGCTGGGCGGAGGTGCCGCGCTGGCTGGGGCAGTCCCTGAAAGGCCGATACCGACCCCTAAGAGAGAGGCCAGTAGGGCGCGCATCTTCCATCTCAATCGCTGTCTAGTCACGTAGATCTCCTTCTCTTGAATTGATCGACATCCGCCGATCGATACAATTCGAAGGTAGCCGATAATGTGCCGCGCTAAGAAAGTGGCGCATAAAGGGCGAATGATGGCGTGCTTCCAAGCTATATATGGGCTATTAGCAAGTCACGTAGTCCGCTTTGTCTCCCGCGTGAGTGTCGATGCTGCCGTATGCGCGCTAAGTCGCGGCGATCCTTCACTGGCCGACTGTGGCTAAAGGGCCCTGAATGTGCTTCGGATCGGCGCGCTTCCCTCCTAGTGCGGAGGCCTGAGCCGGTGCAGCTGGCGGCACGGTGAGGCGCAGATCGGCCACCGCCTCGCTCCTTCGTCCTCTCCTCTTGACACCTGCCTGAAGTAAGTGTTCGATCAGTCACATGCCTTCCCCCTCCTCCCGCTCGACCGCCGAGGCGCAGCGCGAGCGGATCACCGCGGCCGCGCTGCACGTCTTCGCGCGCACCGGATACGCCGCGACCCCGATCACCGAGGTCGCCACCGAGGCCGGCGTCTCGCCCGCCTACGTCTTCCGCCTGTTCTCGGGCAAGCTCGGCGTCTTCGTCGCCGCGGTCGACCGCTGCTACGAGCAGGTGGCGTCGACGCTCGCAGCGGCGGGGGAGGCCTCGCCCTCCTCGGACCCGGCCGACCGGCTCGAGGCGATGACCGTCGCCTACATCGACCTGATCGCCGACCGCGACCTGATCCTGCTGCAGTCGCAGGCGCAGAGCGCGTGCGAGGTCCCGGAGATCCGCGAGGCAGTGCGCCGCGGGATCGCCGCGGTCGTCCGGACGGTCACCGTCGTCTCCGGAGCCGACGGCCCGGCCGTGCAGCGCTTCATCGCCTACGGGCAGCTCTGCCACCTGATCGTGCAGACCGACCTCGGCGGCGTCGACTCCGAGTGGGCCCGCATCGTCTCCGACGGCATCCGGCACCGCGACTGAGCCCGCGGCACTCACCTCCTCCTCTTCGCCGCCTTCCGTCTTCATGTTCGCATTTGTGACTGTCCAGTCACTCACCTCACACCCTCAGGAGCTCACCGTGTCCACCACCCTTCCCCGCACCACCACCCGCGTCGTCCTGCCCGGGCTCGTCGAGCCGTCCGGACTGCTCCTCGAGCAGGCACCGGTCGAGCCGCCGACGGCCGGCGAGCTGCTCGTCGCCGTCGAGGCCACCGGCATCTCGTTCGCCGAGCAGTCGATGCGCCGCGGCCGCTACGTCGCCCAGCCGCCGTTCCCCTTCACCCCCGGCTACGATCTCGTCGGCCGTGTCCTCGCGGTCGGTCCCGGCGGCGACGCGTCGCTCGAGGGCCGCCGCGTCGCCGCGCTCACCAAGACCGGCGGCTGGACCGGGCACGCCCGTGTCGCCGCCCGCGACTGCGTGGTCGTCCCCGACGGAGTCGCCTCGGAGGACGCCGAGGCCGTCGTGGTCAACGGAGTGACGGCGTGGCAGATGCTGCACCGCTCGGCCCGGGTCTCCCGCGGCGACACGATCCTCCTGTTCGGCGCGAACGGCGGAGTCGGCGGCCTCGTGCACCGCCTCGCCCGCCTCGAGGGGATCCGCGTGATCGGCGCTGCCTCGCCCCGCCATCACGAGGCCCTCCGTGCTGCCGGAGTGGAGCCCGTCGACTACGCCGATCCCGACCTCGCTGCTCGCGTACGCGAGCTCGCTCCCGGCGGAGTGCAGGCCGTCTTCGACAACGTCGGCGGAGCGACGACCCGGCTGGCGTGGTCGCTGCTCGCGCCCGGCGGCACCCTCGTCGCCTACGCGATCGTCAGCGCGAGCACCGGGAGCATCTGGCCCCCGTTCCTCCGCCAGCTCGCGCGGATCCAGGCGTACCAGCTGGCCCCCAACGGCCGGCGCGCGGTCTTCTACGACCTCTGGGCGGGCCACTCGCTCCGGCCCGCGCGCTTCCGCGCCCGGCTCGAGGAGGACCTCGGCCGCGTGCTCGGACTCCTCGCCGACGGCTCCCTGACGGCCAACATCGCCGCCCGCTTCCCGCTCACGGGGATCGTCGAGGCGATGGAGCTCGCCGAGTCCCGGACGCTCGACGGCAAGGTGATCCTCCTGCCGTGACCCCGGGCCGCCCGGGCGGAGGGTTGTTCCGACGCGGAGGCGGTCGGGCGGCGAGCGGGGGAGAATGGCGCGGTGGACACGGGACTGGTCGAGGTGCTGAAGGCGCTGGGCAATCCCACGCGACTGCAGATCATGGAGTGGCTCCGCTCTCCCGAAGCGTCGTTCAGCGAGTACGAGCCGATCGCCGACCGCGCCGAGTTCGGGGTCTGCGTCACCCATCTCGCCGCGAAGAGCGGTCTGGCGCAGTCGACCATCTCGTCGTACATGGGATCCCTGGAGCGCGCGGGCCTCGTCCGATCCACGCGCGTCGGGAAGTACACGCACTACCGGCGGAGCGATGCCGACGTCGACGGGCTCCTCACGCGACTCGGAGCCTCGATCTAACGACGTATCGCGAATCATCGATATGATCGGCCGCATGACCGATGCTCCCGAGGCCGTCCCCGCTCGTCGCGCTCTGCTCGTCCACGCCCATCCCGAGGCACGGTCGTTCTCCTCCGCGCAGGCGGACGCGGTCCTCGAGCAGCTGAGGGCCGACGGCATGGAGGTCCGCCGGCTCGACCTGTACGCCGAGGGCCGGGACCCGGTTCTGCACCGCGACCAGTTCGCCCCCGGCTCCGGCTACTTCAAGCCGCAGGCGCAGCAGATGACCGCGGTCCTCGAGAAGACGCTCGGGGAGCCCGTCGCGAGCGATCTCGACGAGCTGCTGCAGGCGGATCTCCTCGTGCTCTCGTTCCCGCTGTGGTGGTTCTCGATGCCGGCGATCCTGAAGGGCTGGATCGACCGCGTCTTCGTGATGGGCGCGACGTTCGGAGGCGAGCACGGCGTCTTCGCCGAGGGCGGCCTGCGCGGCAGGAGCGCCATGCTCCTGCTGACGACCGGCGGCGGCGAAGCGGCCTTCGCGCCCGGCGCCGCCGACGGATACGGCGACCTGCAGTCGTTCCTCTTCCACATCCATCGCGGGATGCTCGAGTTCGTCGGCTACGACGTCCTGCCCCCGGTGGTCACCTACGGTCCCGCCCGCCTCGACGCGGCCGGACGCGAGGACGCCCTGCGGCGCGCTCGAGCGGAAGCGTCCGCATCGACGGCCCGGCTTCGAGGCGCCTAGTCAGCCGCCCGCCCGCAGCGCCGCCACGAGCTGCTGCAGGTCGGACGCGTGGTCCCGCTTCCACCGGCGGAACGCGGGAGTCTCCCTCAGGTCCTCGGACGCGGAGACGTACTCCACCACGGCCACCTCGAGGACGGTGGCGAACACGTCCTCGTCCGGCTCCGTCGACGTGCCGGCGACGGCGACCGTCGCGGTGTGACCGATGCCTGCTCCGGAGAGGGTGATCCTCCACAGCTCGATCGGACCGTCGGGCGTCTGGGTGGCGTCACCGGTCCTCGCGTGGACGACTTCGATGACGACTCCGCCCACCGTGCGCTGCATGGCCCGAGCGTACTCACCGGATCCGCGCGCGGCCGAGTGGTCCTTCGCGGGGCGGCGCAACCCTGCGTGTTCGGCCGTCAGCCGAAGAGGAGCGCCGCGCCGATGACGATCGCCGTGAGCCCGAGGATCGCGAGGAGGACAGCGCCGCATTCGATGACCGCGAACCAGGCGGCTCCGCGCCCCCGAGCGTGGCGGGCTGCCTCACGGCCAGCACCCCGACGATCAGGCCGGCGATCGCCGCTCCCACGACGGCGACTCCGAGCATCAGCGCGCCCCAGCGGGCCCAGGTCGCGCCCGCTGCGAGGAACAGGAGAAGCAGGAGGAGCGCGATGCCGACGCCCAGGACGCGCGTCAGCACGAGTGCTGCGGCGGCTCGGCGGTTCTGGGCGGGGCGGACGAGACGCGTCCACTCCTGCTGCAGGGGGATCGCACTGCCCCAGGGGACGCGCGCCGAGACGGTCGACCACGACGAGCCGTCCCACCACCGCTCGAAGCCGGGCCGGTCGGGATCCGGAAGCCACGCGGGACCCGCGGGGCGGACGTCCGTGCGTGCGGGCTCGGCTGCAGTCATGAGCTCACCCTGGCAGAGCGTCGCGCCTGCTGTCACCGTCGATCATCGCGCGGGAGACGGGAGGGATTCCCGCCCTCACTCCCGCGACCGGCTCGCGTGCGCGCGGGCCTTCATCCGGTTGCCGCACGTCGCCATCGAGCACCACTTGGCGGTGCCGGGGCGGCTGCGGTCGAGGAGGAAGAGGTCGCACTCGTCGTTCGCGCAGGCGCGGAGGCGCCCGGGGAACCGGGCGTTCACCGCGGACCAGGCGAGGACCGACTCCACGGCGAGGCGATCGGACTCCGGGGCGTTCAGCTCCCACACGACGCCCTCGCCGGTGACGCGCGGGGTGCGCACGGCGTGCGCGACCAGGCCCGCGAGCTCCGCGACGGCCGCGGGCGCGCCCGAGCGCACGACGGCCTGGAGCGTCCGGCCACGTCCGGAAGAGGGCGCCCGGGCGGGCGTCCTTCGTCGGCCCCGCTCGGCTGATCCTGTTCACAACTCAGGAAGGATGAGGATCCGGCACCCGTTCCGCGCGGATCGCGGGGCCCTGGAGCAGATTCTTCCTGCGTTGTGAACACCGTCTGGACGAGGTCCGGCGTCGCCGATGCTCCGAAGCCCGGCTTCTCCCTCCTCAGGACCCGAACCCGGCTCCCGTCGGCTCCTCGGCGTTCCGGATGACGGTGAGCAGGAGGTCGTTCAGATGCCGGGCGGCGGGGGCGCTCAGGCCGACGTCGCTGAGGTCGTTGGTCGCGAGAGCGACCGCGCGCGCCGCGGTGAGGACGCGCTCCCCGTCAGCGGTCGTGCGGACGGGGGTGCGTCGGCCCTTCCCGCGGACTCCGACACGCTCGATCAGCCCTCGCCGCTCCATGCCGTCGAGGACCTCGGACATCGTCTGCGGGCGGACGAAGACCGCGCGGGCGATCTCGGCCGAGGTCAGCTGCGCTCCGCCGGTGAGGCAGGAGAGGACGCCGAACTGCACCAGGCTCACGTCGTGCTCCGCGAGCCCGGCGGTGATGCGCGCGCCGATGATCCGCGCGACCTTGACCGCGTTCCAGCCGAGGACGGCCTCGAGTCCCTCGTCGTCGTCCACGCCGACATCCCTCCCGGGTGATTCAAAGAAACAGGAACCTGCTTCACGAGGTAGCCTGCAGGGACCTGCTTCTGCAGTCCCCTCCCTGGAGTGTGCACCACACCCCGGACCGCATCGATCCGACAGGACATCCCATGACCGGCACGCAGCTCCCCGACGACCGAGGCCGATGGGGCGCGGAGGACGAGCTCGGCACGCTCACCCTCATCGACGACGCCGCCCGGCGACGTGCCGCGGAGCAGGTGAGGACCGGCCGCTGGGTCTCGCTCGCCCTCCCCGTGGCTCCCGCGTCGATGCTGGGCGGCCCTTTCGCGCCCGCCGCTCCGCCGTCGCCCCCGGTGCAGCAGGCACTCCTCTACACCGGCACCCCTCCGATGGGCATGTCCGAGGTGCTGATCGTGACTCCGCACCACCCGGCGATGACCCACCTGGACGCGTTCGCGCACCTGCCCGTCGACGACGGAGTTGTCTACCCGGGCCGGCCTCTCGCCGAAGCCGTCACCGCCGGCGGAGTGATGCACGGATCCACCAGCTCGTTCGCCGAGGGCATCGTCACGCGCGGAGTCCTCCTCGACCTCGCGCCGCAGGGGAGGCTGCCGGCGGCGCACGCGATCGTCGCCGCCGACCTCGACGCGGCCGAGCGCCGAGGAGGCGTCCCCCTGCAGTCCGGCGACGCGCTCGTGGTCCGCAGCGGGTGGGGCTTCTCCTGGGATTCGGAGGAGCAGGCCCCCGGCATGACCGTCGACGCCGTGACCTGGATGCACGAGCGGGGTGTGGCGCTTTACGCGGGGGACGTCGGCGACAGCTTCCCCCCGCACGATCCCGAGATGCCGATGCCGATGCACAGGGTCGCGCTCGCCCGGCTGGGCATGCCCCTGATCGACAGCGCGGACGTCGAGCGGCTCGCCGTGGTCTGCACCGAGCTGTCCCGCTGGTCGTTCCTGCTGAGCGTGGCCCCACCGCGCCTGCTCGGGCTCACCGGCGTTCCGGTCAATCCGATCGCCGTCTTCTGAGGTGCACCGCCGCCGCCCCGCGGATCGCCGCCGAGCCCCCCCGCTCGCCTCTCAGCGGCTGAGGAGGGCGACGAGGTCGGTCGCGATGCGGTGCTCGACGTCGGCCGGGACGGGCTGCACGACGGCGTCGAGGTCCGCGGTGACGACCGCGGCGAGGCTCCGGGCCTGCAGGGTCAGGCCGAGGTCCATCGCCTGGATCGGATTCCCGCCGGCGGCGGTGAGGTTGATCATCCGGCCGTTCTCGAGGCGGATGATCTGCTTGCCGTTCTTCAGGCGGATGCCCTGCCGGCGCCGGCCGTCGGCGAACTCGGTGGTCGACTCCGTGGCAGCCGCGAGGGCGTCTTCGTCGATCTCCCACGGGAAGTGGCCGACGCCGGCGATCACGGCGCCGTCGGCGAACGCGTCGATCTCCGCGGCGCCGATGACGCCGGGTGCTCCGGTGGCGGTGAAGACGAACTGCGCGTCCGAGAGGACGTCGGCGACGGGTCCGACGCGGTGGCCGCGGAGGATCGCCTGCAGCGAGCGGATCGGGTCGACGTCGGCGACGGAGACCCGCGCTCCGAGCTGGGCGAGGGTGTCGGCGACTCCGCGTCCGCACGGGCCGTAGCCGATGACCGCGGCGCGCGTGCCGGGGATCATGAGGTTCGTGGCGTTCATGAAGCCCTGGACGACGCTCTGGCCGACGCCGTATTCGTTCTCGACGATCAGCTTGAGGGGGGAGTCGTTGATGACGACGACGGGCCGGGGGAGGGTCGCGCTGCTCTCCCGCAGGCGGATGCCGCCGGTGGTGGTCTCCTCGGTGCCGCCGAGGTAGTGGTCCGGGACGCCGGAGTCGAGGAGCCGGAGGGTCAGGTCGGCGCCGTTGTCGAGGGTGAGGTCGGGATCGTGCTCGAGCACCTCCTCGATGTTGCGGAGGTGCTCCGCCTCGCCGTCGCTCTGCTTCGTGTGGACGCGCACGCCGAGAGCGCGGAGGTCGTCGGCGACGTCGTCCTTCGTGGTTCCGGGAGAGCCCGTCAGAGCGATGTCCATCCCGGCCTCGACCAGGAGCGAGACGAGAGCGGCGGTCTTGGGCTCGACGTGGAGGCAGATCGCCAGCTTCTTCCCGGAGAGCACCGGAGCGAGCTCCCGGACCGCCTGCGCGGTGAGGGGCATGTGGTCCAGTGCCCAGCGGCTCGCCGGGTGGGAGAGGGAGGAGGAGGTCACCAGCGAAGGCTATCGGCGTCGTCGGGGCTCAGCAGGAGCGCTGAGGTGCGCCGGAGCTCGCCTTCGGCGGTCGCCGCGGCGCGAACGGCGCGCTCGACGCAGGAAGCACAGGAATGCCCCGATACCGAGAGCGGGCCCGACGGAGCGCCGACGCTACCCTGACGCCATGCGCCGCAGCCTCGACGACCGTCTCCGGAACCGCGACCGCGCCGGCTCCCCGGCCGTCGCGTCCACCTGATGGAGCGGCGACGGGCGGACCGCTCGGAGCCGGTGCGCGAGTTCCGGCCCTCGAGGGCCCGGCAGAAGAACGAGTCGAGGCGTCTGCGACCGGTCGCTGTCCTTCCCGCGCTGGTCCTGCTGGCGGGGAGCGTCTGGGGAGTCGTGGTCGCCGACGACCGCGGTGCGGCGCTGGCCGTCTACCTCGGGCTGTTCGGCTTCGCCACCGCGGTGGCTCTGGTGATCATCGGAGTCCTGGGGCTCCGCAACCGGCGGTTCCTCGCCACTGCGTCCCTCCGGATCTCGGACCGGGCGATCGAGTGCACGGACGCTCGAGGCAGGGTCGTGACCTTCGAGCGCGCCGACCCGTCGGTGAGGGCGCTGCTCGCGTGGGTGCCCGCCGGCCCGAACAGCGAGGGGATCCACCTGCCTCCCTCGCTCGTCCTGTTCCTGTCGGACGGGACCCGGTCGCTGCGGCTCCGCGGGGCGGACTGGGAGATCGAGGATCTGCGGGCCGTCGTCGCCGCCGTGGAGACGCCGCTCGTGCCCACGGCGCGTGGAGTGCGCGCCGGTGGCCGGAGCGTGTGGGCGCGCCTGCTGGCCGGAGCCGCTCGCCGGCGGCAGATCGAGGCGCCGCCCGCCGCCGAGAAGACGTTGAGCCCCGCCGAGATCAATGAGCTGATCCCCGGGACGATGAGCGTCCGCGAGACCCGTCCGCTGACGTTCGCCCTCCTGATCGGATCCGGCTCGGTGGCTCTCGTGCTGGGCGTCGTCGTCGGGGTCGCCCTCGTGGTGCCCGGGTAGGGGAGGAGGTCGGCAGGCGTGCCGGGGACCGCTGAGCGGCAGACGCGTGCGACAGGCCGCCGTGCCCGACCGGTGACCTCGCCGGGTGATCCCGCTCGCGCCCTAGGCTCCGTGCATGACACTCACCCAGGACTCCGGCTGGATCTGGTTCGGACTCGCGATCGTCACCGCCGGTCTCGCCGAGCAGAAGGGCCGCTCGCGCTGGCGCTGGTTCGTGCTGGGGCTGCTCCTCGGGCCGATCGCGACGGCCCTGGTCGTGCTGTGGGCGCGTCCGGAGGGCGGAGTGGCCACGGACGTGCGCTGGAACTTCGCGATCGGCGCCGGCGTCGCCGCGGCGGCGCTCGTCCTCGTCGCCGTGACCTCGGCCCTCTGGCTGCTGCTCGTCCCGGCGGCGGTCGCGGCGCTCGCCGCCGGGCTGCTCGCCTGGCTGAGCCGCCGCGTCCCCTACGAGCGCCTGTCCCGCTGAGGACCGCTGCCTGGTCGAGCAACGGGGTCTCGAGATCCCGCGGAGTGGGCTCGCGGCCGCGTCACTCCTCGGATCGGATCGACGACCTCGCGCTGGTCGGCCGGGCGCGGCGTCGGCGTCAGCGTTCCGGCCAGGCCTCCCGCACCCCCGCATCCCCCTCCGGATACGCGTCGTGCGAGAAGCACAGCCGCACCCCCGACGCCTCCACCCGCTCGAGCAGCTCCGACGTCCGCTCGTGCGCCCGCGCGTCGTCGCTGATGAACCGCGGCAGCCGGCGCAGGCGCGAGGACCAGCCCAGGAACTCCCGTCCCCACGCCGCGTCGCCGGCCACCAGCACGCGACCCTCGACGAGCACCCCCAGGTGCCCGCGCGCGTGCCCCGGCAGGGGCGCCACGAGCAGCGATCCGTCGCCGAACAGGTCGAAGCCGCTCACCCCCGCGATCGTCGTCGCGGGCTGCTCGTCCGCCACGATCCCGGCCGCGAACCACGGCGGCAGCAGCGCGCGGAAGATCCCCTCCCGCACCCGGTTCCGCCGGACGGACGCGACCTGCCCCGACGACAGCACGAACGTCGCGTCGGGGAACCAGCGCACCCCGCCCACGTGGTCCGGGTGCAGGTGGGTCAGCACCACGAACTCCACGTCGGCCGGGGTCAGTCCGAGGGCGAGCAGCCGCTGGTCGACGGTCTCGCCGTCCGCCACCGTCGCGGGCAGGATGCGCTCGTAGAGCCGCCCGACGACGCCGGTCCCGCGGAAGGTCGGCGGGTAGCCCGTGTCCACGAGCACCCGTCGGCCGCTCGCGTGCGTGTAGAGGAAGACGTTCGAGGGGAAGACGCGGCGGGGGAGCCCCTTCCCCCGGAACACGCGGGACAGCGGGAAGACGGTGCTCCCGCACGCCATCACCCGCAGCGACGACTCAGCCACGCGTCCCCCTCAGGTGCTCGCCGACCCGGCGGATCCCCTCGGCCAGCGGCACGGTCGGCTCGTAGCCGAGCTCGGCCCGCGCCCGCGAGATGTCGAGGGTCTGCGCGTACGCGAGGGTCGCCACGGTGTAGCGGGTGAACGGCGGCTCGCGGCCGGGCAGCAGCCGGTAGACCCGCTCCAGGATCTCGGCGAGCCCGGTCAGCACGCGCAGGTCCACCCGGATGAAGCGCGGCTCCTCGCCCATCGCGGCGAAGAAGCGCTCGAGCAGGTCGCCGAGCGGAGCGGGCTCGCCGTTGGTGATGTTGTAGACGCCGCCGTCGGCCACGGGAGCGTCGGCCGCGAGGACCAGCGCGTGCGCGGCGTTCTCGACGCAGGTGATGTCGACGGGGTTCCGGCCGCCGTCGAAGAGGGGGATGCCGCTGCGGCGGCTGGCGGCGACGAAACGGGGGAGGAGGCTGGGGTCGCCGACGCCGATCAGGCCGCGCGGGCGCAGGATCACGAGCTCGGGGATCCGGCCGGCGCGGTGCGCCTCCTGCAGCAGCCGCTCGGCCTCGATCTTGCTGCGGATGTAGAGACTCATCCGGCTGCCGGTGTCGACCTCCTCCTCCCGCACCAGGTACTGGTGGCGGCGGGCGGAGTAGATGCTCGGCGACGAGACGAAGACGAAGCGGCGGATCCCGCAGCGCTCTGCCAGCGCGATCATCGCCTCTGTGCCCGCCACGTTCGCGCGCTCGAACTCGCTCCACGTGCCCCACGGGCTCGAGAGGGCGGCGGCGTGCACGAGGACGTCGGCCTCGACGGTCATCGCTCCCAGCTCGGCGAGGTCCGCGCGGAAGACCGACGCGCCCTCCTCCTCCAGCCGCGCCAGCGCCTCCGGGTCGCGGCCGGTGGCGAGCACGTCGTCGCCCGCGGCCAGGAACTCGCGCACCGCGTACCCGCCGAGGAAGCCCGTCGCCCCGGTGATCAGGACGCGGCGCTCAGCGGACATCGACGACCTCCAGGCCGCGCTTGCGTCCCCAGTACCAGAGCAGGATCCCGAGGTAGCCGAGCGCCTTGCCCTTCCGGATCGACATCAGCACGACGGCGTTCTTGTCCAGCAGCGCCTCGCTCCGCCCGATCACCTGGCAGACCTTGAGGTGCAGCTCCAGATCCTCGTCGGTGTCGTCGATGCTCGAACGCGGGAAGCCGTCGACCTGGAGGTACAGAGCGGCGTCGATCGCGAGGTTGCAGCCGGCGGCCATGAACATCCGGTACCGCTGGCCGGGGCGGCGGTAGAAGACGGCCGGCGCGTGCTCCATCAGGCGGATCAGCGCGGTGCCGAGCACGCCGTCGTACCAGCGGTAGACGGCCTCGTCCCGCCGCGGGGACAGGCGGCCGCCGACGAAGCGGGCGCCGCCGCGGAGGTCGGCCTTGAGGCGCGCCACCCAGTCGGCGCCCGGCAGGCAGTCGGCGTCGGTGCGGGCGACGGCCGACGCGCCCTCGGCGATCGCATGGCGGAAGCCGGTGTCGGAGGCGGCTCCCGTGCCCTTCTGCGCCTCGTCGATCACGGCGACCTGCCGCTCCGGGCGTCGGCGGCGGAACTCCTCGATCACGGCGCGCGAGCCGTCGGTGCTGCCGTTGTCGACGAGCAGGAGGGTGAAGTCCGGATCGGTCTGGCGGGCGAGCGCGTCGAGGGCGCCGCCGAGCAGCTTCTCCTCGTCGAGGAAGGGCACGACCACCCAGAATCCGTGCGCGTCCATCCGTCCCCCGCTCCGGGACCATGGTGTCGGCGGGCGCCCGTGCCGTCAAACCGCGCCGAACAGTGCGCGCGGAGGTGCAGAGGCGCGCTATACAGGGATTCGCTCCGCACGTCCCGGGGCAGGAAGGGGCCCGCGTGCCCGACCTCCTCCCGCTCCGCGTCCTCGGCACGGGCGAAGCGCTGCCCGAGCGGATCGTCACGACCGCCGAGGTCGCCGCGCTCTGCGGCCTGCCCGCCGACGAGGCCGAGCGCCGCTCCGGCGTGCGCACCCGTCACTGGGTGACCGACGACGAGGACCCGCTCGAGCTCGGCCTGCTCGCCGCCCGCCGGGCGCTCGCCGCGGCCGGTCTCGACACGGTCGACGTGGTGCTCAACGCCTCGGGGACCCAGCTGCAGGCGATCCCGGACGGAGGCGCGCTTCTCGCCGCGGGCCTCGGCCTCGACGACGTCTCGGCGTACAGCGTCGGCGCCACCTGCCTGTCGTTCCTCTTCGCTCTGCAGGAGGCGGGCTTCCTCCTCGCCACCCACCGCGCCGACACGGTCCTCATCGTCTCGACCGACTGCGGCAGCCGCGGCATCGACCCGGGCCAGCCCGAGAGCGCCCTGCTCTTCGGCGATGCGGCCGCCGCCGTCGTGATCGGCCGCGCCGAGACTCCGGGCCAGGGCCTGGTCACCACGCACTTCCGCACCCGCCCGAGCGGCGTGCGCCACGCGGAACTGCGCGGCTTCGGCTCGCGCATCCGCATCGACGAGGCGCCCGACCGGCTCGCCGACTTCCGCTTCGACATGCAGGGCAAGGCGCTGCTCGTCGACGCGCTGCGGCACTTCCCGGCGTTCCTCGAGGAGGTGCGCCCCGGCCTCTCGACCGGGCTCCCCGGCATCGACCGGGTGGTCCCGCACCAGACCAGCGCGGCCGGGCTCGAGGGCATGGCACGCCTCTGGGGCCGCGACCGGATGACGATCACGCTCGGCGAGGTCGGCAACACGATCGGCAGCGCGATCCCCCTGGCCCTGCACCGCTCGCGCGTGCAGCCGGGGGAGTCGGTGCTGCTGGTCGGCACGGGCGCGGGCACGCACTACGGCGCGGTGGTCCTGCAGGCGTGAGGGGTGGACGGCCCGGAAGCCCCGGTCGCACGGCCGCCGCGGAGCCGGTCGCGGCGCTCCTCGCCCTCGTCGGGACGATCGGAGGGGTGGTCTCCGTCGTCCTCGCCGCGCTCGGAGCCGCCGCGAGCGGGCTGGTCCTCGCGGGCTGCGCGAGCACGTACCGCAGCACCTTCCTCGAGGTGCACGACCCGCCGATCGACTGCCTCGCAGGACCCGCGTGGCCCTTCCTCCTGTGGTCGGGCCTCGTGGGCGTCGGCGCGCTGCTCGCCTGCTCCGCCCTCGTCATCGGCGCCTACCGGCCCCGCTGGTCCGTTCCGATCGCCGTCGCCCTGGCCGCTGCGACCGCAGTGTCGGCGCTGCTGACGCTCCCCTCCGTCAGCGTCTAGCCGAGGAGCGACAGGGCCGAGAGCCCGAGGAACGGGGCCGTCACCAGGAGGCAGATCGCGGCGGAGTGCCGGAACCCGTGGTCGGAGTCGCGCCCGCCGACCAGTCGGGTGAGCAGCCCTGTGACCAGCGGCGGGAGCAGGAACAGCAGCAGCCACGGAGCCAGGACGTCTGCGCTCGGCGCCGTCCAGTCGGGCTGGTCGTCGCGGTCCAGCGGAGGGAGCCGCACGAGGAAGAACGCGGCCGTCAGGACGAGGGACGGGAGGACGGACAGGCAGGTGAGCGTGATCGCGGTGAACCTCGCCCCGTCGTCCCGGGAGTACCGTGCCCGGTCGGGATCGGGGGCCGGACCCCGGTCGGTGTCCTCGTCCCAGCCCGGACTGCTGAAGCGGATGCGCCCCATGAGGCGATCATCCCGTCTCCGGGCGGAGCCCTCGACCCGCGGAGGAGCTCACCCTCACGCGGCCGGCGCGAGTGCGACGGAGCCGAGCGACGGGTAGTCGGGGCCCTGGTAGTCCATCGCGGTGAGCGTGCGGATCTCCGGCATCGTCGCGGCCCCCGGGATCGGGATCTCCTGATCGGGCAGGTCCGGGTCCAGCGCGGCGATGTCGAAGGAGTAGCCGGCGGTGTCGACCCAGTTGCCGGAGGCGTCCTGGTCGAGCGCACCCTCCTTGAGGGACAGCCGGAGGTCGGAGGCGTCGCCGGTCGAGAAGCCGGTGAGGACCGCCCACGTCGATCCGTCCGCCCGGCGCTCGATCCGCACCGAGCCGGTCGTCGCGGTCTGCTGGCTGACGAAGTCTCCCGAGAGGGGGAGCTGCTGCTCGAAGGCGCTGAGCGGCGACGCCGCGGAGGGTGGTGCTACGGAGGACGTGGCCGGAACGCCGTCCGCCGCAGCCGACGGCCCTGCGGTCGGCTCCGCAGCGGTGCAACCGGAGAGCAGCAGCCCGCCCGCCAGCGCCGTGACCGCGAACCGTGTTCCGCTCATCCCCATGGAGCGATCCTGGCACGCGGTCGGCCGGCGCACGCGGGTGCTCTCACCCCTCCGATGCGCCACCACCGCCGCCCGCCGCGGTCCAGGCGGACCCGAGCGCGAAGAGCGTCGGTGCTCCGTAGTGCTCCATCGCGGCGGCGACCCGGCGTCGTCCGGTCCGGGGGTTCAGGCCGAGGCGGTGCGACGCGCCCTCGAGGGTGTTGCCCTGCTGCATCAGGCGGAGGAGCGCCGACCACGGCTGCTGGTCCGCTCCCACCGGCTCCGCCCGCCGCCACAGCTCGTCGAAGGAGGCGCGCAGGATGTTCGCGAGGCCTTCGTGCCGGAGTCCCAGGACGCTCGTCGGCACCGCCTCTCCCCAGACGAACGGCAGCGCGATGGTGTCGCCGTCGACCCGGTCCCGGCGACCGCCCGGATGCGGCGGTCGATCCGCCGGCGCTCCTCCTGGAGCACGTCGAGGTGCCGCTCGAGAGCGAGCACCGGCTCCGTGTCGCGCCGCAGGATGCGCCCGATCTCGGGCAGCCCGAGGCCGAGGTCGGGCAGCAGCAGGCCAGTCGCGCCACCTCGTGCAGGGTCCACTCCTGCTCCACAGCGCGCTCCGTCTCCCCGTCGCCGGGGACTCCGGCCGCGAGGGAAGCGACGGTACGGGTCGACGCCGCGTCACGGTCACGTGCGCGGATCCGCTAGTGGGCGCCGCTCGGCCCCGTCTGCGCTCCGCGCCCGGCGACGAGCGTCAGCCGGGTCCGGATCGCGACGCTCACCGGTCGCCTTCGGCGAGGAACGCGCCGCGCGCTTCCAGCAGCCGCCGCAGGTGCCGGTCGAGCACCAGCCGCTCCGCGATCCTCCCGAGGACACCGAGCGGGGCGGAGTAGGTCAGCCGGTCGATCATCACGGAGCCGGAGCCGGAGCCGGAGCCGTCGGGCTCGAAGCGGTGCTCGTGGCGGAATGCGGCGAAGGGCCCGCGGGTCTGCTCGTCGACGAAGGAGTGCGGGGCGTCGAGCGCGGTGACGGTGCTGGTCAGGCGGAGCGGGACGCCGAAGTGCCGGGCGCTCCAGGTCACGTGCTCGCCGAGCCCGATCAGCCCGGTGGTCGTCCCGGACACCGCGCGCTCGCGGGCGCCGGACTGCGAGCGCGTGTGCAGGTCGATGTCGCGCGCCCGGTCGAACATCTCGGCGGCCGGGCGGGGGGAGCGGGTCACGACCTGGAGGAGCACGGTGTCGATCCTGCCCGCTCCGCCTGCAGCCTGCCGGGAGCGCGCCGGTCCGCCCACCTCACCAGCTCGTCACCACCGTTCGCGTGATCACCCACCCCTCGTCGCGGCGGACGAGGCGGCTCGTCAGCTGGAGGCGCCAGGTCGCGTGCAGGCGGCCGATGGTCGCCTCCGTGATCGTGCGGGAGGTGAGCACCGGGTGCGCGGCGCCGCCCGAGAGGGCGCTCTCGACGTGGTCGATCTCGTGGTACTCCTTGCGCGCCTCGTCGATGTCGGCGAGCCACTCCTCCCGGGACTGCACGAGGCCGGTGGGGTGCTCGATCACGAAGCGCTCTTCGAGCAGCGCCTCGAGCGCGGGCAGGTCCACCAGCTCCAGCGCGTCGAAGAGGGCGGCGTGCACGGCGGCCGGGCCGTCGTCCTCGAGGTCGTCGCCCCTGCCGGCGGTCCCGTCGTCGCTCATGCGGGCGGCCCCGTCGTCGCCCGGCGGACGAGCTGGGTCGGCAGCTGCACGTGCAGCGAGCGCGGCTCGCGCCCGGCCATCAGGGCGATCAGCATCTCGGCCGCGGTCGCACCGAGGGTCTGCATCGGCTGGCGGATCGTCGTCAGCGGCGGGTCGAAGCGCGCGGCCTCGGGCACGTCGTCGAAGCCGATCACCGACAGGTCGTGGGGCACGGCGAGGCCCAGGTGCGCGGCGGTCTCGATGATCGCGAGCGCCGAGACGTCGTTCGCAGCGAAGACCGCGGTCGGCCGGTCGGGCAGCGACAGGAGCGAGGAGGCGGGCCGCCGAGCGGTGTCGCGGTGGTAGTTGCCCACGCGCAGCAGCCGCTCGTCGAAGGCGATGCCCGCCTCCGCCAGCGCCGCCCGGTAGCCGGCCTCGCGCAGCCGCGCCGAGCGCAGGTCGCCGCGGCCCGCGACGAAGCCGATGCGGCGGTGCCCGAGGGTGACGAGGTGGCGGACGGCGAGCAGGGCGCCGCCGAAGTTGTCGGACTCGACGGTCGGCAGGTCGGCGCGACCGGTGTGCGGGTCGACGGCGACGAGCGGGATGTCGGAGGGGGCGCTCACCACGCTCGGCGTCACCATGATCGCGCCGTCGATGAGGGTGCCGCTGAGCCGGCTCAGCGAGCGCCGCTCCCAGCCCTCCTGCTCGCCCTCGTGGGAGCCGGAGTAGGCGAGCAGGTCGAACCGCGACTCCGCCAGCACCGACCCCACGCCCTTCAGGATCTCGGCGCTGAACGGCTCGAACCCGGCGACGAGCACGCCGATCACGCCTGTGCGCCGGGAGCGCATGCTGCTCGCGACGAGGCTCGACTCGTAGCCGAGCTCGCGCACGACCTCGAGGACGCGGGTGGCGGTGGAGGGAGCGATGCCGTAGCGGCCGTTCACGGCCTTCGACACCGTCGCCACCGAGACGCCGGCGGCAGCGGCGACGTCGTGGATGGTCGGTCGGGTGGTCATGTGGCCGACTGTAACCCGTGCTTCGAAAACCATTTCGAAAACGTTTGACCACTTTCGCAACCACTGCGGACACTGACTCCACCCGCGAAGGCGGGAACCCCCACGGCGCCGGTGCACCAGGCGGCGCCCTCGATGAAGAGAACGGTTGGACGATGAAGTTCAGGAAGATCGCAGTGGCGACAGCAGCCCTGCTCGGCACGGTCGCGGCCCTCACCGGCTGCTCGGCCCAGGATTCGGGATCGAGCGACGGCACCGTCGCGATGACCCTCTGGCAGAACTCGACCACGGGCCCCGGCCAGGAGTTCTGGGACAAGACGATCGCGGACTTCGAGGCCGCGAACCCCGGAGTGACCATCGAGTCGCAGGCCATCCAGAACGAGGACCTCGACGGCAAGCTCCAGACGGCGCTCAACTCGGGCGACGCCCCCGACGTCTTCCTCCAGCGCGGAGGCGGCAAGCTCGCCGCCATGGTCGCGGGCGGACAGCTCAAGGACCTGACCGGAGGCATCTCCGACCAGGCGCGGAGCGAGATCCCCGAGGGCTCGTTCTCGGCGAACACGCTCGACGACAAGGTCTGGGCGATGCCGGTCGCGGTCCTCCCGGGCGGCCTCTTCTACAGCCAGGACGTGTTCACCGCCGCCGGAGTCACCGAGACCCCGAAGACGATCGACGAGCTCGACTCCGCGATCACGAAGATCAAGGGCAGCGGAGCCCAGGCCGTCGCGCTCGGCGCGAAGGACGCCTGGCCCGCCGCGCACTGGTACTACTTCTTCGCGCTGCGCGAGTGCAGCGCCGACACCATGGCCGAGGCGGCCGACACCAAGGACTTCTCGGACGACTGCTGGGTCCGCGCGGGCGAGGACCTGCAGGACTTCGCGGCGACCGAGCCGTTCAACGAGGGCTTCCTCACCACCGCCGCCCAGCAGGGCGCGGGCAGCTCGGCCGGACTCCTCGCCAACCACCAGGCGTCGATGGAGCTCATGGGCGCATGGGACCCGGGCGTGATCGCCTCCCTCACCCCCGACGAGAAGCCGCTGCCCGACCTGGGCTGGTTCCCCTTCCCCGAGATCGACGGCGGCGACGGCGAGGCCGGCGCGATCATGGGCGGCGTCGACGGCTACTCCTGCTCCGCGGGTGCTCCCGACGAGTGCGTCGACTTCCTCAACTACCTGGCCACCTCCGACGTGCAGAAGGAGTACTACGCGGCCTTCAACGCGCCCCCGGTGAACACCGTGGCGCAGGAGGCGGTCACCGAGCCGTACCTGCAGCAGATCCTCGAGGCCTACAACTCGGCCCCGTACGTCTCGCAGTGGCTCGACACCGTCTACGGCCTCAACGTCGGCAACGCGCTGAACGTCGGAGTCGTCGACCTGCTGGCCGGCAAGAGCGACCCCGAGCAGCTGGTCGAGGCCGTCAACGCCGCCGCGGCGAAGGCCTAGCCACCATGGCACTCCGCGAGAGCCCGCTCCTCGGAGTGGATGAGCCCCGCGGGACCGCGCGCACCGGAGGCGTCACCTCGACGCCTCCGGTGCGCCGGCGCCGCCGCAGCGTGGGCTGGGCGGGGCGCTTCGAGATCGCGCTCCTGGTCGGCCCGGCGCTGATCGTCTTCCTCGCCTTCGTGATCTTCCCGGTCGTGATGGCGGCCTACTACGGCTTCTTCAGCTGGCAGGGCTACGGAGTGCCGACGGACTTCGTCGGCTTCCGCAACTACCTGACGATCCTGCAGGACCCCACCTTCCACGACGCCCTCGCGCACAACGGCATCATCGTGGTGCTCTCGCTCGTGCTCCAGGGGCCGGTCGCGATCCTCCTGGCGCTGCTGCTGAACCGCAAGCTGCGCGGGCAGTCGATCATCCGCGTCCTGATCTTCGTGCCGTACGTGATCTCGGAGGTCGTCGTCGGCACGGGATGGAGCCTGATGCTCCAGACCAGCGGCGCGGTCAACGGCCTGCTCGAGAAGGTCGGCCTCGGCGCGCTGAAGCAGGACTGGCTCTCGGATCCGGCGATCGCGATCTGGACGCTGATGCTGATCATCACGTGGAAGTACATCGGCTTCGCCGTGATCCTCTTCCTCGCGGGTCTGCAGGGCATCCCCGAGGAGCTGTCCGAGGCCGCGGCCATCGACGGCGCCTCCTACTGGCAGGTGCAGCGGCGGATCACCCTGCCCCTGCTCGCGCCGACCCTGCGGATCTGGGCGTTCCTGTCGATCATCGGCGCACTGCAGCTGTTCGACCTCGTCTACATCATCTGGGGCCAGTACGTGTCCTCGACCGCGGGCACCTCGACCATGGCGATCTACCTGGTCACCAACGGCCGCAACGCCGGCAACTACGGATACGGGAACGCCGTCGCAGTGGTCCTGTTCCTGATCTCGCTCGTGGTGGCGCTGATCTACCAGCGCTTCGTGCTCCGGCGCGACACGGCGGGCGCACTGACGGGAGACAAGCGATGACCGGCACGACGATGACGGCCCCGCCGATCACTCCGGAGACCCCTCGGCCTCTCGCGGTGAAGCGGCGTCGGCATCCCCTGGGCCGCGGCACCACGATCGCCTACGTCGTGGCGATCGTCGTGATCGCGCTGATGCTCGCCCCGGTGGCGTACATCATCCTCGGCGGCTTCCGCACGAACGCGCAGATCACCACCGACCCGGCCGGCCTGCCCTCGCCCTGGAACGTGCAGAACTACCTCGACGTGATCACCGGCGGCGTCTTCTGGCAGGAGGTCGGCAACTCCACCATCGCCGGCCTCGCGACGACGCTCGGCGTGGTCGTGCTCGGCCTGATGGCGAGCTACGTCCTGGCCCGGTACGACTTCACCGGCCGGGGCGTGTTCTACGCGCTCTTCGCCGCCGGCCTGATGTTCCCGATGACGGTGGCGATCACTCCTCTCTACCTGGTGATCAAGAGCCTCGGCCTGATGAACTCGCTCGCCGGAGTGGTGCTGCCGCAGATCGCGTTCGGCCTGCCGACCACGATCATCATCCTGGTGCCGTTCCTCCGCGCGATCCCGGACGAGATCCAGGAGGCGGCCTTCATCGACGGCTGCAGCCGGATCGGCTTCTTCTTCCGGATGGTCGTGCGCCTGGCGATGCCCGGCGTGATCACCACGGGGATCCTCGCGTTCATCGCGAGCTGGAACAGCTACCTGCTGCCCCTGTTCATCCTCAACAACGAGTCCACCTTCACGCTCCCGCTCGGAGTGCAGGCGTTCTCGTCGCAGTACTCGGTCGACACGGCGAAGGTGCTCGCCTTCGTGTCGCTGTCGATGATCCCGGCGCTGATCTTCTTCAGCGTCTTCGAGCGCCGCATCGTCGGCGGGCTGACGGGGGCGGTGAAGGGATGAGCGGATCGCTCCGCCCATCCGCCGCGTCCCCCGTCCCGTCCGCACCCGTCGCCCCACCCGCAGAGAGGGTCGCACCGTGACCGCACCGCACGCACCAGAGGAGCCCCAGGCCCCGTCCGCCCGCACCACCGAGCTTCTGGGCCGGATGACGCTGGAGGAGAAGCTCTCCCAGCTGGTCGGCTACTGGGTCGACCAGGGCGGCGAGGTCGTCGCCCCGCTCGCCGGGGAGATGGCCACCTCGACCGGATACGCCGAGGCGACCCGCGAGGGGATCGGCCAGCTGACCCGCGTCTACGGCACGCGCCCCGTCGATCCGCTCGAGCGCGCCCGATGGCTGTGGGCGGAGCAGCGCCGCCTCGTCGAGGAGACGCGGCTGGGCATCCCGGCGATCGTCCACGAGGAGTGCCTGACCGGGCTCGCCGCCTGGCAGGCCGCGACGTTCCCGACTCCGCTCGCCTGGGGCGCCTCCTTCGACCCCGAGCTCGTGGCCGAGCTCGGCGCCGTGATCGGCGGCTCGATGCGCGAGCTCGGGATCCACCAGGGCCTGGCGCCCGTGCTCGACGTGATCCGCGACCCCCGCTGGGGCCGGGTCGACGAGTGCATCGCCGAGGACCCGTACGTCGTCGGCACGATCGGCACCGCGTACGTGCAGGGCCTGCAGTCCACCGGCGTCGACGCGACGCTGAAGCACTTCATCGGCTACTCCGCCTCCCGCGGCGGCCGCAACCACGCGCCGGTGCACGCCGGACCGCGTGAGATCGCGGACGTGCTGCTGCCGCCGTTCGAGATGGCGATCCGCGACGGGGACGCCCGCTCGGTGATGAACTCCTACGCCGAGATCGACGGGGACCCGGTCGGAGCGACGCCCGCCTACCTCACGGGCGTGCTGCGCGAGCGCTGGGGCTTCGACGGCGTGGTCGTCGCCGACTACTTCGCGGTCGCGTTCCTCCACCTCATGCACGCGGTCGCCGCCGACCTGGGCGAGGCGGCCGAGCTGGCGCTCGCCGCGGGGATCGACGTGGAGCTGCCCACCGGTGACGCGTTCCTCGCTCCGCTGGCCGCTCGCATCCGGGCCGGAGAGGCCGACGAGGTGCTCGTCGACCGGGCCGTGCTGCGGGTGCTCGCGCAGAAGGAGCGGCTCGGCCTGCTCGACGCGCGCTTCGACGACGCCCCCGAGTCGATCGACCTCGACTCGCCGGCCCACCGCGACATCGCCCGCCGACTGGCCGAGGAGTCGGTGGTGCTGCTCGCCAACGACGGCGTCCTGCCGCTCGCCCCGCAGCGCCGCCTCGCCCTGATCGGCCCAAACGCCGACAGCGCGCCCGCCCTGATGGGCTGCTACTCCTTCGCCAACCACGTGCTGGCGCACCACCCGGGCGTGCCGCTCGGGTTCGAGATCCCGACCGTCGCGGACGCGCTGGCGGCCGAGTTCGGCCCGGCCGAGCTGCTGCTCGCCGAGGGCTGCTCGGTCGAGGGCGACGACGCCTCCGGGATCGCCGAGGCGGTCCGGGCGGCCGCCGACTCCGACGTGGCGATCGTGGTCGTCGGCGACCGGGCGGGCCTGTTCGGCCGCGGCACGGTCGGCGAGGGCAACGACGTCGAGAGCCTCGAGCTCCCCGGGCGCCAGCGCGAGCTGGTCGAGGCCGTCGTGGCGACCGGGACCCCGGTCGTGCTCGTGCTGCTGACCGGCCGCCCCTACGCCGTGGGCTGGGCGCTCGACGGACCGGCGGCTCCCGCCGCGGTGCTGCAGGCCTTCTTCCCGGGGGAGGAGGGCGCCGGCGCGATCGCGGGCGTCGTCTCGGGCCGGGTCGACCCCTCCGGCCACCTGCCGGTCTCGCTGCCGCGCTCCGCCGGGGCGCAGCCGTTCTCGTACCTGCACCCGATCCTCGGCGGGCCGTCGGACGTGACCTCCGCCGACAGCACGCCGGTGCGGCCGTTCGGCCACGGCCTCTCGTACACGGCCTTCGCCCGGACGGAGCTGGCGGTCGAGGAGTCCGCCCCGACGGACGGCTCCTTCACCGTGACCGTGCGCGTGCGCAACACGGGCGAGCGGGCGGGCACCGACCTGGTGCAGCTGTACGCCCGCGACGTGTTCGCCAGCGTGACCCGGCCGGTGGCGCAGCTGCTCGGCTACGCGCGGATCGCGCTCGAGCCCGGCGAGCAGGCGGAGGTCCGCTTCGAGGTCCCGGCCGCGCGCCTGGCCTTCACCGGCCGCGAGGGCGTTCGGATCGTGGAGCCCGGCCGCATCGAGCTGTGGGTGGGCCCGGACTGCGCGACGCGCGAGACGGAGGCGGCGCTCGAGCTGGTCGGCCCGGCCGCCGCCGTCGACGCCTCCTCGCAGCGCCTCGTCGGCACCCGGGTCCAGCGGGCGGGAGCGGGCGTCCCGGCCTGACCCCGTTCACAACGGAGGAAGGATCGCTTCGGCGGGCCGTGGATCCGCGGATCCCGGTGCCCGCGGGGAGATCCTTCCTCCGTCGTGAACACGGCGCGACCCCGGCGCGGCCCGAGCGGGGATTCGCATCACTCCAACGACGGGTTCGGCGGGCGGCAGCGGCCGTTCACGCTCGAGTCCGTTGAGGACTCAGGACGGATCGCTCAGGCGGCCAGTGGATCGGAGGGCCTGATCGTGTTCAGAACTCAGGACCGATCGCTCCAGCCGCCCGTGGATCCGCGGATCCTGGTGCTCGCGAGGAGATCCGTCCTGCATGGTGAACATGTCACGGCGTCGGCAGGGCGCGGGCGCGGTCGGGGTACTGCTCTGGCGCGGCTCCGTCGGGCGCGGCAGGCTGGGGGGATGAGCGACGACGCGAAGCAGACCCTTCTCCGCTACCTGCAGGAGGGGCGGGACGCCCTGCTGCAGAAGCTCGACGGGCTCGACGAGTACGACGTGCGGCGGCCGATGGTCGCGACGGGCACGAACCTGCTGGGCCTGGTGAAGCACGTGGCGGGCACCGAGGCGGGCTACCTCGGCGCCGTGTTCGGCCGGCCGTTCCCCGAGCCGATGCCCTGGATGGAGGACGAGTCGGAGCCGAACGCGGACATGTGGGCGACGGCCGACGAGTCGCTGGCCGATGTCGTCGCGCTGTACCGCCGCGTGTGGGCCCACTCCGACGCGACGGTCGCGGCCCTCCCGCTCGACGCTCCCGGGCAGGTCCCCTGGTGGACGGGCCGCGACGTGACGCTGCACCGGATCCTCGTCCACATCACCGCGGAGACGCACCGGCACGCGGGTCACGCCGACATCGTCCGCGAGCTGATCGACGGGCGGGTCGGGCTCCGGACGCCCGGTGACAACCTCCCGCCGGTGCCCGAGGAGTGGTGGCCGGAGTACCGGGAGCGCCTCGAGTCGCTGGCGCGCGCCGTCCGCGATCGGGGCTGACGTGCCGGCGTCCGTCGGCACCACGGTCACGTCCGCGCGCGCGGCGCGGCTGCTCGACGAGCTCGGTCCCGCGGCGGAGGCGGCGCTCGACGCGGCCCTGGGCGGTCGCGGTCGCGGCCGGGCCGCCCTGGAGCGGCGCCGCGACGGGGCGTCACCGGAGGAGCGGAGGCGGTGGGTCGAGTTGGAGCGCCGGGCGTTCAGTGCGGAGGCGGACCCTGCGGCCCTCGAGGAGCTGGCGCTGCTGCGCGCGCGGCTCCGCGAGCAGAATCGGGCGCTCGACGCCGCGGTCGCCGGACTGGCGGCGCCTGCCGGACCCCCAGTGGCACAGGGTCGGGTCGGCCGCGCGACGGCGAGCGGCTGGGACGAGACCGGCTGGGACGGGACCGGCCGTGACCGGACCGGTCGGGACGGGACCGGTCGGGACGAGATCGGCCGTGACGAGACCGGCCGGGACGAGACCGGCCGGGACGGGACCGGCCGGGACGAGACCGGTCGGGACGGGACCGGTCGGGACGGGACCGGTCGGGATGAGACCGGCCGGGACGGGACCGGCCGGGACGGGACCGGCCGGGACGAATCGGGCCGAGGCGAACCAGGCCGGGACGCGCCGCCCGGCTGGGGCGAGCGCAGCGGGACGACCGGGGGCGACGACGCCGACGACGCCGACTTCCGTGACTCCGTCCCGCCCCGCCCGCGCCGGCTCCTCGGGGTGATCGCCGCGCTCGTCGCCGTGCTCGGGCTCGCCGCCCTCGGCGCGGCCGCCTCCGTCGCGCTCGCTCCTCGCCCGTCGCTGGAGGTCTTCACCGAGCCCTGGGACGTCCCCGACGACGTCGCCACGCGCCCTCTGTCGACCCTCGCGAGCCTCCGCGTCTTCCACTGGGGCCCGACGCGCTACCTGGGCAGCATCGCCGGAGTCGACTACTTCGCCACCCTCAGTCTCGACTCCTTCTCGGCCGCGGAGCTCGCCGACGAGTCCGTCTGCCTCTACGGGCTCGCGCGCTCCGACGGCGACGTCGTCGTCACGGACTGCGCGGCGACCGCCGACTTCGTCGCGACCGGCATGACCCTCTCGCCCGACGACTACCACGGCGACGCGGGCGGCGCAGGAGTCGCCTGGGGCCCGACCGGTGGGATCCGCTCGGCCGGCTGACGCGGCTCCGCCCGATCCCGCCCGCGCCGGCCCCGCCCCGGCCCCGCCCCTCAGACCCGCCGCGTCGACGCCCGCTCCACCAGCGGCATCGGCACCAGCACGCGCTCGCCCGGCGCGCCGCTGAGCGGTCTCCGAGCAGGGCCGCGTCGCGACGATGCTCGTCGGTCCCACCCTCGCCGAGCTCACGACGGCTCAGGCCGCGGCGCGCACCCCCGGAGTCGTCGAGTGGGGCGAGCGGGCGATGACCCTCGGCGGTGCCCTGCCCGTCGCGCTCGTCGGACCGGGCACGGGCTTCAACGACCCCGTGCTGCAGGCCGCCGAGATCCCCGGAGCGGGCGGCATCGGCTCGGCCCGCGCGCTCGCCGCGATCTGGTCGGCGGCGTTCACCGAGACCGAGGGCGTGCGGCTGCTCGAGGACGCGACGATCGAGCGGGCCACCGCTCCGCTCAGCAGCGGCCCGCCGGTGTGGCCGGTGCCGGGCCCGTTGCCGGCCTGGGGCTGCGGCTTCCAGCTCGGCACCGAGGCCCGCCGGTACCTCACGCCGAGCGGCTTCGGGCACGACGGCGCGGGCGGACGGGTCGCCTTCGCCGACCCGGACGCGGGAGTCGGCTTCGCGTTCCTCACCAACCGGATGGAGGGGGTCGGCGACGTGCGCGCGACCCGCGTCGTCGAGGCGCTCGCGACCGCGCTGCGACTGCCCGCTCAGCGCTGACTCTGACCCCTCCGCCCCACCCCCGTCAAGGGGTGGGGCGTCCGGTCGGCGCCGTCCTAGCGTCGGGGGACGGGCCGACCGGAGGGGCGGTCCGGGATCCAGGGGAGGGCGAGATGCAGAAGCTGTACTACGCGAGCGGATTCGTGCTGCTGGGCGACGAGGTGTGCTCGGCGGTCGTCGAGTACGCGCAGGCGCTGGCGAACGTGGGGAAGTCGGACCTGGTCGTGGTGCCGTCGCTCTCGGACGAGGGGATGCGCGGCGAGACCCGTCTCCTGGTCGGACCGGCCAGCCAGCTCTTCACCAGCCCGGCGCTCGACCGCGGCGTCGACCTCGACGACCCGGAGGCGGTGGAGTCGATGCGCGAGAAGACCCGCCGGCTCCAGCCCGCGCGGCCGACCGTGCAGCCGCGCGGCGAAGGCGACGACAGCGAGGACGACGGCGGGACCGACTACCTCTGAGGTCTCAGGTGTCGAGCGTGGTGCTGGGGCGCTCGCCGAAGCGGTGGGCGTACGAGGCCGAGAACCGGCCGAGGTGCGCGAAGCCCCAGCGCCGTGCGACCTCGCTGACGCTGACGACTCCGGACTCGCCCGCCCGCAGCTCCCTCTGCACGCCGTCCAGCCGGATCCGCCGCAGGTAGTCGACCGCGGTGAAGCCGAACTCGCGTCGGAACTCGGTCTGCAGCGTCCGCAGGCCGATGCCCGCCGCGTCGGCGATCTGCTCGGTCCGCAACGGCTCGTGAGCGTGCGCGTACATGTACTCGACCGCCTGGCGGAGGCGTCCTGATCGGGGCACTCCGAGGTCGCCGGGCGTGTCGAGCGTCGCGTGCGGGAAGGTCTCGAGCAGGGCGACGGCGACCGCGCGGTCGGCCTCTCGGCGCAGCAGCGGCGAGCTGTCGGCGTCGTAGATCACCCGGGCGACCGTCGCGACGGTCGCCGACCAGCGTCGCAGCGCCGCGCCCTCGGGCCGTGACGTGGTGTCGAAGAGGAGGGGGCCGCGGGTGCCCTCGACCTCCTCCGCGATGCCCTCGAGGTACGCGCCGTCGAAGTGGATGAGGTTCTGGCGGTAGTCGTGGAACTCGAACCGGCTGGGGCGGTCGTTGACGAAGATCGCCGGCTGCCCGAATCCGAGGGTCACCGCGTCGCCGTCGAGATCGGTGACGCCCGCGCCGGCGGTCAGCCACGAGACGACGTACTCGCCCTCGGTCTGGATCGAGCCCTGCACGGAGCCGGCGAACTGGCTGCCGCGGAGCGTCACGTCGCCGTCGCCGACGGAGGTGTAGCGGTACGAGAAGTCCTCGCCGGGCTCGACGACGAAGCGGTGCCCGTTGTACGACTGCTCGAAGAGGGCCCGCGCCTGCTCGATGTCACGCCCGCCGATGTCGGAGCGCATGACCTCGTCCTTCTCGTTCATCCCGATCAGGGTCGCACGAGGAGCGCTCCTCGCCGCGTGCCCCGAACGGGGAATTCGTTAAGCGGATAAGCCAGTCGCGGGTCCGGCGGCGCGGGTCATGGCCTGGACGGTCGCCGCCTGGAACTGCGTGAGCAGCACCACGGTGTGCCGCGCTCCGGCTTCCACGGCGAGCGAGAAGGTGGCGCCGGCCGGAGTGGCCCGCCAGGAGCGGATGTCGCGGGTGCCGACGCGGGTCGAGTCGCCGGTGCCGGCGCTCCGCAGCACCAGGGAGTCGGGCAGCACGCAGAGCGCGCCCGACACCCCGTCGACAGTGGAGGAGCACTCGAAGCCGGCATCGTTGTGCACTGCACCGGCGAGCTCGACGAAGTCGGTGACCTCCATCGGCTCGTCGTCGTCGCGCCTGGACACGGCGCGCTCAGGCAGCGTGCGTGAGCCCGGAGGACTCGGGCTGCTGCGCCGGCTCGGTGACGATCCGCAGGCCCCGGCCGCTGTTGGCCTCCTCCATCAGTGCGCGCACCCAGGTGGCGTTGATCGCCGGCATGCGGCTGCCGTGGAACGAGAACTGGAGGGGGATGGTCGGGTGCAGCCAGAGCGTCTGGCGTCCGGTGCCGTGGGCGCTCGAGGCGTCGAGCTGGAAAGCGAACGCCTCGTCGCGGCGGAACTTGTTGATCATGACGATCTGCAGGTGCGCGAGCGCACGGTCGTCGATCTCGTGCGAGGTGGGGGGAGTCCCGTAGAGGAGAGCGCCCATGGTGCGTGCCGCCGTTCTGTGCTGTGTCGCGGGTGCCGGCCGCGACGGTGGAGTGCCCCGACGAGTGCCGCCGGGAGGGGGAGTGCGAGAGGGTGGGGGG
>NZ_PSWM01000021.1:0-68625 GCF_002932795.1 Rathayibacter sp. AY1B5 | reverse complement strand
CCGCGCGAAGTAGCGGAGCAGGTCCGGCGCGTCCCGCTCGACCAGGGCCGTGATCTCGGCCTCCCGGTCGCGCGCGGGCGAGCGGACGACGCTCCGGGGGCGGCGGGCGGGCGCGGGCGGCGCCCTTCGAGCCGTCGAGGCGCTCGCCTCCGCCGGGGTGCGCACAACCTCAGTCGAGAGAGGGCGGCCTCCCCCAGGAGGCGACGCCCCCTCCTGTCAGCTGACGTCGTGCGCGCTCAGGGCCGGGCAGCTGCCGAAACCGGAACTTCGGCGGACCCTCCGGTCGGCGATCGCCTGTGCGCACGACCTCAGCTGAGACAGGGCGGCCTCCCTCAGGGGGCGAGGCCCCCTCGTCTCAGCTGACGTCGTGCGCGCGAGGCGCAGGGGCTGCCGCGGACAGCGAGCGGTCTCCCGACGCTGCAGGTCGGCGGAGCGCCCGGGCGCACAGCCGGATCCCCAGAACCACGCTCGCCGCGCCGCCCGCCAGCACCCCGGCAGACAGCGCGGTCCAGATCGTCATGCTCGAACTCGGCACGGCGTGCAGCCCGAAGGCGAGCCCCACTCCGCTGCCGACCAGCGCGGCCGCGACCAGCGGGATCGCCAGCGCCGACCTCTTCTCGGCGCCGGTCCACGACGAGCTCCACAGGACCAGAACGGCGCCGATCGGCCAGCCGACTCCGGGGATCAGCAGCCAGCCGAAGGCGAAGACCAGGGAGGCCGTGACCGCGAACCACCGACGGGCGAGGATCCCCCGCACATCGCCGTGCTGAACTCCGGCCTGGACCTGATCAGTCATGCGTCGGAGCCTACGGAGACGGCCGCGACCGCGGCACGAACTGGCGCAGGACCCCCGCGCTCCGGCACGCGGCGGGGCGGGAACCGCGCCCATGGCGCGGCGAATGCGCCACCGTACTCCAACGCCTTGGCCCCCGTGGACGCCATCAGTACCTTGTCACGCAATGTTCCGCTCGGAACAAGAAACGGAGACACTCGTGTCTGGATTCGGATCCAAGCTGATGGCGGGGATCGCTGTCCTCGCACTCGCGCTCATCGGAGCCGCGCCCGCGAGCGCGAGCTCGGACACGGAACGCGCGGAGGTCGTGACCGCCCGAGCGTTCCTCTCGGAGTACGGGGTTCCCTCGGAGACGCAGGACGACCTGGTCGAGGCGTACCTCGCCGGCGAGGCGTGGGACTCGCTGTCGAGCGCGAACCCGACCGTGAAGGTGGTCGAGGAGAAGCGTCCTGACGGCGATTACACGATCTCCTCGTATGAGGACGGATCCGTCAGTGTCGTCCGCATCGGAGGAGAAGGCGCCGACGCGAAGACGCGCGGCATCAGCGAGTGCTCCGAGAGCGGGTCCGCGCGGAACGGCTGCAAGATCGACACCTGGGTCGGGCTGGTGAGCATGAGCTTCTACACCTCCTACAACCTGTCGAGCAACACGGTGACCGCCGACCCGTGGGGCCCGGCCTGGACGATCGGCGGCGCCTGCGGCTCGTCGCTCAACTACCTCGGCCGGCCGCTCGCCAACCGCGCGCAGATGCTCATCAACGCGCAGATGTGCGGCGTCCCCTACAACACGACCTTCGAGTTGCGCCTGACGGTCTCCGGAGGAGCCGCGACAGTGAGCTGGAGCTGACGAGCAGAGCTCATCCGGCTCATTCCAGCGCGCTGTGCGCCCGCCGCGTCCTCACGAAGCGGGCGCACAGTCGCGTCCCGAGAACAAGGCTGGTTCCACCCCCGACCAGCCACGCACCAGCCAGGACCGTCCACGTCGTCATGCTGGAACTCGGCATCGCCGACAGCCAGTAGTAGAGCCCGATCGCACCGCCGACCATCACGGCAGCGATGACGGGGATCGTCAGCGCCCTCCTCTTCTCCGAGACGGTCCAGGACGAGCACAGAAGAACGGCGACGGCGCCGAGGAGCCAGCCGAATCCGGGAATCACCAGCCAGCCGAAGGCGAGGAGCAGCGAGGCGACGACGGCGAACCACGGGCGGTCGACGATCGACCCGCCGCCCCCGGCGAGCGACCCGCCGGCGGCCTCCGCGATCCGAGAGGGACTTCCCAGTTCAGCGATCCGCTCACGGGCAGCATCGTCGTCGAGGCCGTCCAGCTCTTCCGCGATCCCGCTCCAGATCTCACTCCGGAGGTCGGCGGGCACGCCGGACAATGCGTTCTCCAGCTCCTCGAGGTAGCGCGCCGCCGCCGGCGATGTCGTCGTGCTCATGACGTTCCCCTTCCGATCGTCTCGTTCACCTGCCCGACGAAGGACGGCCACTCCGCCCTGAACCGCGCGAGCTCGACCTTCCCCAGGTCGGTCAGCGAGTAGTACTTCCGAGCCGGACCCTGCGCACTCGGGACGACGACTGCAGTGATCGAGCCACGGTCCCGCAGCCGACCCAGGAGCGGGTACAGGGTGCCGATACTCCCGATCACACCGACCTCCTGCAAACGCGTGGACAGTTCCCACCCGTACATGGGAACGGTGTCGAGCAGCCCCAGGATGCAGAACTCGGCTACGCCCTTCCGAAGCTGTGCCCCGACTCCCTCTATCATGCGTGACAGCATACGGGTGTGACCGGAGTGGCGCCATACGACCGCGAAGTCGGCGCGGTCGAGCCGGGCCGGACACACCACGCCTCAGTCCACGCACCCCTCCGGCGCGCCGCCGCCCACCCGCCCGATGGACTCCCGGGCGATGAACGTCGCGGTGAGCAGCTCCGCGTCCGACTCCGCCCGGCCGCTGAGCAGGCGCAGGATCGTCCGGCCGGCCGCGACTCCCACGTCGTAGATCGGCTGCGACACCACCGACAGGGGCGGATCGATCAGCTCGGCCCACGGGAAGTCGTCGAACATCACGAAGGAGAGGTCGTCCGGGACGCGCAGCCCGCGGGCCCTCGCGGCGCGGAGCAGGTCGAGGGCGATGAGGCTGTCGGAGGCGAGGATCGCGGTGGGCGGCTCGGGGAGCGCCAGGAGGTCGTCGAGGACGGCGGCCGCCTCGACGAAGCCGATCGCGCCGAAGTGGATCAGCTCCCGGTCGGGCGCGATGCCCGCCGAGCGGAGCGCCGCGGAGATGCCGGACAGGCGCTCGGTCACGGAGGACACGCGAAGGGGCTCGCCCGGCGTCCAGTCGCCGGGGTCGGCGAGCGCCGTCACGAACGCCACGCGGCGGTGCCCGGCCTCGAGCAGGGCGGCGGTCGCCTTCTCGGCGGCCACGGCGATCTCGACACCGACGGAGGGGACCGGCAGCCCGTCGATCCGCCGGTCCAGCAGGACCAGAGGGCGGCCCTTGGCGTGGACGTCGTGCAGGTGCTGCGTGTGGAAGGACGACGCGGGCGAGACGATCATGCCGTCGACGCGCTTGTCCAGGAGCACCCTCACGGCGTCGACCTCGGTGTCGACGTCCTCCGAGGTGTTGATGAGGACGACGTCGTAGCCCGCTCCGGCGACGGCGTCGGTGATGCCCCGCATCGCGAGGCCGAAGTAGCCGTTCTCGATGTCGCCGACGATGACGCCGATGGTCTTCGACTTCCCTGTGTTCATGCTCCGGGCGAGCTCGTTCGGCCGGTAGTCGAGGCGCTCGGCGGCGGCCAGCACCCGGTCGCGGACGCTCTCGCTGACGGCGCCGTAGTTGCCCAGCGCGCGCGCCGCCGTGGCCTTCCCGACGCCGGCCTCCCGGGCCACGTCGGCCACGGTCACCTCGCGTCTGCGCTTCGTGATCTCGGCCACGTCGCTCCTTCCGATCCGATGCTCCACTGCCCTTGACACTCGTTCCCAGCGCGGGGTAGCTTCCTCGATACCGCGGTGAGTCCGGTCTCAACATAGCCGATTGGGACCGGACTCACCTACAGAATCCCTCGAGGAGGCGTCGGCCGTGCTCGCGGGCAACCCGAGGCTCGAGCTCGACTCGTTCGGAGCCGGCCCGAAGCCGATCCCGGGCGACGGCGAGCCCGTGCTCGGGGCGGTCGAGGAGATCCCCGGTCTGCACGCGCTCTTCACCCACAGCGGCGCGACCCTGGGCCTGATCGCCGGCGAGCTGATCGCCCTCGAGATCCTCTCCGGCGAGGCGAGCCCGCTGCTCCGGCCCTTCCGCTCGTCGCGGTTCAGCGCGGTGACGGCCTGATGCGCCCGCTCCCGCTCGCCGATCTCCGGATCGTGGCCGTCGGCGACAACGTCGTCGACTGCTACACCGCGGACGGCGTGATGTACCCCGGCGGCAACTGCGTCAACGTGTCGGTCTACGCCGCTCGCGAGGGCGTCCCGACCGCCTACATCGGCGCCGTCTCCGACGACGCCGCCGGCCTCCTCCTCCGCTCCTCCCTCGCCGCTGAGGGCGTCGACGTGTCACGCCTGCGGCAGGAGGAGGGCTGGACCGCCTACTGCCGCATCGGCCTGATCGACGGCGACCGCGTCTTCCTCGACTCGGGCAAGGGCGTCTCGCTCTTCACCCCCTCGGCCGGCGACCTCGACACGATCGCGGGCTTCGACGCCCTGCACGTCGGCGCCTCGAGCTTCCTCGACGAGCACCTCGGCGCGTTCGCCGAGCGGACGCGCGTGTCGTACTACTTCTCCTCCGAGTTCGACCGGGCGTCCGTCGCCGGCGTCGCGCAGCACTGCTTCCTCGCCTCGTTCTCGGGAGGAGGCCGGAGCGACGACGAGATCGAGGACCTGCTCGCCGACGCCCTCGACGCCGGCGCCTCCTGGGCCCTCGTCACCCGCGGCGAGCGCGGAGCCGTGCTCTCCGACGGAGTCCACCGGGCCGTCAGCACCCCGATCGCCACGCGCGTCGTCGACACGCTCGGCGCCGGCGACTCGTTCATCGCCCGCACGCTCATCGGGCTGCTGCGCGGCGAGGAGCTGGACGACCTCATGGCCGCGGCCTCGATCTCGGCCGCGTTCACCTGCACCGAGCACGGCGCCTTCGGCTACGGAG
The DNA here is from genome assembly GCF_002932795.1 of Rathayibacter sp. AY1B5. Lineage (NCBI taxonomy): Bacteria > Bacillati > Actinomycetota > Actinomycetes > Micrococcales > Microbacteriaceae > Rathayibacter > Rathayibacter sp. AY1B5. Next base: position 63,687 of record NZ_PSWM01000021.1, on the reverse strand, counting down.
CGCCGATCGAGATCACCGAGGAGGCCGGCCCGCCCGCGGCCGCCGCCCTCGACCACCAGACCCACCCCCTCGCAGAAGGAGAACTCCGATGACCGACGGCACCTACCTCGGACCGGGCCCCGTCGCCCCCGTCCCCGACGACATCGCCCCCTCGATGGAGCACGCTCTGTCGCTGTGGGGCCGGATCGACGACCACGTCGCCTCCCTCCCCGCGGTCGACCGCGTCTTCCTGGTCGGCGCGGGCGGATCGCTGATGGGCGTCCAGGCCGCTCAGTACCTGCTCGACACGGCCGCGATCACGCCCGCCGCCTCCTACAACTCGGACGAGTTCTTCTTCCGGGCGCCCGCCTCGGTCGGCCCCGGAGCCCTCGTCGTCGTGCTCTCGGGCACCGGCGAGACCCCGGAGACCGTGCGGGCCGGCGAGTGGGCGCAGGAGCGCGGCGCCGCCGTGGTCGGCGTGACCCTCAAGCAGGAGGGACCGCTCGCGCTCGCCCTCGACACCGCCTTCGTCGCGCAGACCGGTCAGGGCACGCAGCTCGTGCTGCAGCTGCTCGCGCTCGCGGTCCTGCGCCGCGACGGGGTGGACGTGACGGATCGGCTCGAGGCGCTGCGCGCCCTGCCGTCCGCGATGGTCGCCACGGTCGCCGCCTTCGAGCCGAGGGCGGAGGAGCTCGCCGCCGCGATGAAGGACGCCCCCGTGACCTACCTGATCACCTCCGGGTCGCTCATGGGCCCCGGCCAGACGTTCACCACCTGCTACCTGCAGGAGATGCAGTGGATGCACGCCGCGACGATCAACGCGGACGAGTTCTTCCAGGGCCCCTTCGAGGTGTTCGACGGCGAGACGCAGTCCCTCGTCTTCCTGGCGGAGGACGCGACGCGGCCGATGGGCGAGCGCGCCCGGAGCTTCCTCGACCAGTACAGCGGGACGACCCACTACGTGGACTCCCGCGAGCTGGAGCTGCCCGGGATCGCGGCGTCCCAGCGCGCCTTCGTCGCACCGCTCGTGTACTCGACGCTCGTCTCCCGGCTCGCCGCCCACTGGGCCGCGGCCCGGGGCTACGCGCTGGAGGGACGCCGCTACATGTGGCAGTTCGCCTACTGAGGCGCGGCGGCGGGGGGAGCGATCGGCTCTCCCCGCGCGCTCACCAGCTCTCGGGCCCCGCGCTCCCCGCCTCGTACTCGTCCAGCGGAGCGTCGCCCGCGGCCCACGCGGAGAGCACCGGAGTGATGATGCGCCAGCACTGCTCGGCCACGTCGCCCGGGACCGAGAGCAGGGTGTCGCCCTGCAGGATCCCGGCGAGGACCTGCGCGTAGGGGTCGAGCGTGGCCGCGCCGGGCTGCGCCGTCAGAGTGGTGCGCTCGAGGTCGGTGAGCTCGTCGGCGCTGTTCACGACCAGGTCGAGGCTGACGTCGCCGCCCTTGAGGCCGATCCGGAGGACCGTCCCGGCGTCGCCCTCGGCCGCCTGCAGGCCGCGCGGGGGCGTGGCGGCGCGGAAGTGGATCGCCACCTCGCGGCGCGGGTCGCCGATCGCCTTGCCGGAGCGGAGGACGAAGGGGACGCCGGCCCAGCGCGGGGTGTCGACCTGGAGCAGCAGCTGGGCGAGGGTCTCGGTGCCGGTCTCGGGGTCGACGTCGGGCTCGTCGACGTAGGACGGGAAGAAGCGGCCGTCGACGCGGCCCTCGGTGTAGCGGGCGCGGCGGGCGGAGGAGGGGTCGTCGCGCCAGAGCCGCACGGCGCCGAGCACCTCGGCCATGCGCGCGTGGACCTCGTCGGGCGCGACCTCGTCGGGGCGCTCCATCGTGGTCAGCGCGAGCACCATCAGGAGGTGGCTCTGGAGCATGTCGCGCAGCGCGCCGGTCTTCTCGTAGAAGGCCGCGCGACCCTCGATGCCGAGCGTCTCGTCGTAGACGATCTCGACCTTCTCGATCGACGCGGCGCTCCAGCTCGCCTCGAAGAGGCTGTTGCCGAAGCGCAGGCCCAGCATCCCGAGCACGGTCGCGTTGCCGAGGAAGTGGTCGATGCGCCAGAGGCGGCTCTCGGGGAGGACCTTCGCGAACGCCGCGTTGAGGGCGATCGCGTCGTCGAGGTCCTCGCCGAACGGCTTCTCGATGGCGACGACCAGCTCCTCGGGCAGGTCGAGCTCGGCGAGCGAGGCGGCGACCTTGTGCCCCATGGCCGGCGGCAGTGCGACGTAGAGCACCGGGGTCGACGGGCAGGCGTCGAGGAGGGCCTTCAGCTGCTCCGGGTCGGAGGCGTCGGTGGCGACGAAGCGCGCGCGCGACGCGAGCGCCTCGACCGTGTGCGCGGCGACTCCGGCCGCCTCGAGGCTGCGGCGGACGAGGCCCTGCCACTCCTCGTCGGTCTGCGGCGTGCGAGCCGCCCCGATCAGCGTGAGCTCGAGGTCGCGCGCGAGCTCGGCCACCCGGCCCAGGCCCGGCAGCAGCAGCCGCTCGGTGAGGTCGCCGCCCGCACCGAGGATCGCGATGCTCCGCTGCTCGCTCCCCAGTGCTGCGGCCTCGGGGATTCCGATCTGCTCCGTCATGGTGTCTCCCTCGTAGCCGTCGTGAGTCAGCGGCCACAGTACGCGCCGGGCCCTGGCGCGCGGCCGGGAGCCGGGAGGGGTTGAGGAAGCGGGCGCGGAGTGGCAGGGCGGCGCGCGGCGGGCTGCACGACCTCGGCTGAGAGGGGACGGCCTGCCTTGTCGGGGCAGGGACCCCGCTCTCAGCCGACGTTGTGCGGCGATCACGATCCGCAGCGCCCGTGCGGGCCGTCCGGCGGTAGCCTGCCCGCATGCGCCTGCGCCAGGTCGTCCTCGACACGGAGGACGCCCGCGCCCTCTCCGCCTTCTACCTCGCCCTGCTCGGCGGCGAGTACCGTCCCGGCGACGAGCCGCCCGCGGACGGCTCCGACGACGAGGCGGAGTGGGTCGCGATCGTCACCGCCGACGGCGCGAAGCTCACGTTCCAGCGGGTGGCCGCCCTGCCGCGCGCGACCTGGCCGGAGGGACCCGTCCCGCAGCAGCTGCACCTCGACTTCATGGTCGCGGACGCCGACGAGCTCGACCGGCAGAAGACCCGCGCCCTCGCTCTCGGTGCCGCGCTGATCGAGGACAGGAGCGACGACCCGGAGGAGGCGCTCCACGTCCTCGCGGATCCGGCGGGCCACCCGTTCTGCGTCTTCGTCGCGCCCGACTACCCGACGGAGTAGGCGCGGTCGGACCGGGCGCGCCCGGTGGATCACATCCCGGCGCTCCTGCACGCCGGATGTCGTTGTGCTCGCCGAATCCGCGAATCCAGCGCGCAGGAGAGCACGTCACGTGCAGGAGAGCGTCAGACCACCCCCGCCGCCGTCCCCGACACGATCAGGTCGGCGCGGTCGCGCGTGGCCTCGATCAGCAGCGCGTTCCGCCCGTCGACCTCGGAGGCCCAGGCGGAGGCCGCCTCGGGGGCGCGGCCGAAGGAGACGTGGCGGTCGACCAGGCGCTCGAAGCGCTCGGTCTCGGGGGTCGCGCAGAACCAGGCCTCGTCGAACTCGGCGCGCAGCAGCGCCCACGGGCCCTCGTCCACGAGGAGGTAGTTGCCCTCCAGCACGACGAGCGACGTGGAGGGGTGCACGGCCAGGGCGCCGGCCACTCCCTCGTCGACGGTGCGCTCGAAGGTGGGCGCGTAGACGACGTGGTCGGTCTCGGCGCGCAGCCTCCGCACCAGGGCGAGGAATCCCCAGCCGTCGAACGTGTCGAGGGCGCCCTTGCGGTCGTGGCGGCCGAGCTCGTCGAGCGTGGCGTTGGCGAGGTGGAAGCCGTCCATCGGCACGAAGGCGGCGGTCCCCTCCCCCGCGAGCTCGTTCGCGCGGGCGACCACGGCCCGGGCGAGCGTGGTCTTGCCGGCGCCGGGGCTGCCGGCGATCGCGACGATCGCGCGGCGGCCCGGCGAGGTCAGCGCGAGGGCGCGCCCGGCCAGCTCATCGAGCCCGGGCCACTCCACCTCGGGGGCGACCTCGGTCTCAGGCCTCGCCACGGCTGCTCTCCAGCGCGTTCACCAGGAAGCCGTGGGCGTGGCGGGCGAGCGCGGGGCCGTCGTTCCAGAGGTTCCGCCACACGGCCAGGTCGTTCGAGAGGGTCGGCGAGACGACGGCCGACGAGAACGACTCGAAGGTGATGGGCCCGCGGTAGTCGATCGCGGCGAGGGCGTGGAAGAACGTCGTGAAGTCGAGGTGGCCGCTGCCGAGGTAGCCGCGGTGGTTCTCGCCGATGTGGACATACCCGAGACGATCCCCGACCAGCAGCACCGGGCGGAAGAAGTCGTCCTCCTCGATGTTCATGTGGTACGTGTCCAGGTGGATCAGGACGTTGTCGGCGCCGATGTCGTCGGCGAGGCGCAGGGCGTCCGCGGCGGTGTTGATGACGTTGGTCTCGTAGCGGTTGCAGATCTCGAGGCCGAGGGTCATCCCCTTCGTCGAGGCCTCCGCGGCCAGGTCGGTCAGCACCGAGACGACGTTCGCGCGGCCCGCGGCCGAGAGGGGCGCGCTGTACTTGCCGAGCGCGCTGTAGAGGGCGCCGGTGAAGTGCGTGCCGCCGAGCGCGTGCGTGGTCTCGAGGGAGTCGGCGAGCAGCTTCGCGCCGCGGGCCACGACCTCGGGGTCGTCGCTGGAGACGTCGGCCGAGAAGGCGAGGCCGCGCGAGCAGACGATGCCGAGGTCGTTCGCCTCGAGGGCGGCGCGGGCGGAGGCGGTGTCGAGGTTCTGCACGTCGTGCAGCGAGAGCTCCAGCAGGTCGAATCCGGCCGCCTTGGTCTGCTCGATCGTCGCGGTCACTTCGTCGGGGGTGGTGCCGCCGGCGAAGACGAGGGCGTGCACTCCGAGAGGGTTCGTGGTCATGGTGGTGCTCCTTGGTTCGAGAGGTTCAGGGGCGGCGTGAGGCCGCGGGGTCGGTGTCGAGCAGGCCCGCGAGGAACGCGCGGCCGGAGGTCGCGAGGGCGACGGGGTCGTGCCAGAGCTCGCGCCAGAGGCCCATGCCCTCGGCCGAGGCCGGGGGCTGGACGGCGGGCGAGAAGCTCTCGAGGGTGAGCGGGCCGCGGTAGCCGGAGTCGGCGAGCGCCGCCGCGAGCCCGGTCCAGTCGGTGCTCCCGGTGCCCAGCTCTCCGCGGTGGTTCTCGGAGGCGTGGAGGTAGCCGAGCAGGTCGCCGGCGTCGCGGACGGCGCTCGCGAGGTCGACCTCCTCGAGGTGGGCGTGGAACGTGTCGAGGTGCAGGAGCACGTTCGGCGCGTCGAGCTCGCGGAGGAACGCGGCGGTCTGGGCGGCCGTGTTCAGCAGGTTGCTCTCGTAGCGGTTCACGTACTCCGCTCCGACGACGACGCCGGCGGGAGCGGCGGCCGCGGCGACCCTCCGCAGCACGTCGAGCGAGCGCGAGCGGGCCGCGGCGTCGGCCGCGTGCTCGTACTTGCGCATGGCCGAGTAGGTGACTCCGCCGACGTAGCGGGCGCCGATCGCCTCGGCGAACCGCACGGCCGCCAGGAGCCGCTCCTCGCCGCGGTCGGCCGTGGCCTGGTCGGTGATGTCGGAGTCGGCGTCCAGCGCGAGCGAGACGACCGCGTCGATCCCGTGCTCGTCGAGCAGGCCGGAGGTCCACGCGGAGGCGTCGGGGTCGGCGGGCGCCGGGATCTCGATCAGGTCGAAGCCGATCGAGGCGGCGGTGCCGATGGCGCGGCGCCCCGACTCCGGCGTCCAGTCGCCCACGAGCAGGCCCGCGTGGACCCCGATCGGCGACGAGCGCTCCGTGCTCCCGCGGTGCAGGAACTCGGGGTGCATCAGGCGGCCTTCGCGCCCGTGATCAGCGAGACGAGCTCGTCGCCGCTGGTCTCGGCGGTGCGGCGGCCGGCGACGGCGAGGCCCGCGCGCATCACCCACACCTGGTCGCTCAGGCGCATCACCTGGTCGAAGTTGTGGCTGATCAGCAGCACGGCCACTCCGGCGTCGCGCAGCTTGAGGATGATCTTCTCGACGCGCGCCGTCTCCTGGACGCCGAGCGCCGCGGTCGGCTCGTCCATGATCACGATCTTGCTGCCCCAGCCCGCGGCCCGGGCGATCGCGACCGCCTGGCGCTGGCCGCCCGAGAGGCGGCGGACCTTGCTGGTGACCGGCGGGACGTTCACGGCGAGGTCGCCGAGCAGCTCCTGGGCCGTCTTCTTCATCTGCGTCCGGTCGAGGAACCGCACCCCGGGCACGCCCTTGGTGAGCTCCCGGCCCAGGAAGAAGTTCTGCCACACGGTCAGGTCCTCGACCAGGGCGAGGGTCTGGTGCACCGTCTCGATGCCGCCGTCCCGCGCGCCGAGCGGAGTGGTGAAGTGCACCACGTCGCCGTCGAGGGTGATGGTGCCGGAGTCGGCGGGGTGCACCCCGGAGAGGCAGCGGACGAGGGTGGACTTGCCCGCGCCGTTGTCGCCGATCAGGGCGGTGATCTCGCCGCGGCGCATCGACATCGACGCTCCCTTGAGAGCGTGGACGCCGCCGAAGGACTTCTTGATGTCCCGCGCTTCGAGCAGGATGTCGCTGGTCATGGCTGGGCTCACTTCTTCTGGTAGCGGGTGATGAGGGCGGCGAGCACGACCACCAGGCCGACGGCGAGGGGCTGGTAGAACTGCGAGACGCCGAGCAGGGTCAGGCCGTTGGTCAGCGCGGTCAGGAGGAACGCTCCGATGATCGGGCCGACGATCTTGGCCTTGCCGCCGGTGAGGCTCACTCCGCCGAGCACGACGGCCGCGATGGAGTTGAGCAGGTACTGCGTGTTGATGGCCGGCTCCGCGGCGCCGACGCGGGCGACGAGGAGGAGCGAGCCGACACCGGCGAGGACCGCGGCGATGATGTACACCGCGATGCGCACGCGCCCGGCCTTGATGCCGTTGGCGACCGCGCTCTCCTCGTTGCCGCCGACCGCCTGCACGTGCAGGCCGAAGCGGGTGCGGAACATGACGACCCAGGCGACGACTCCGATGACCGCGGCCAGGATGATCGGGTAGCCGATGATCCCGATCGAGCCGGTGGTGAGGCGGAGCAGCTCGGGGCTGCCGACCGTGATCGGCTTGCCGTCGGAGACGATCAGCGCGAGGCCGGTGGCCACCGAGAGCGTGCCCAGTGTCGCGATGAAGTCGGTGACCTTGCCCTTCGCGATCAGGAAGCCGTTGATCACTCCGATCAGCCCCGCGAAGAGCAGGGCCGCGAGCGCCGAGAGCCAGAAGCCCCAGCCGGCGCTCCAGCCGATGCCGAAGCCGACCGCTCCGACGGTCATCGTCGCCGAGATCGAGAGGTCGATGCCGCCGGTGGTGATGACGAAGGACTGGCCGATCGAGAGGATGACCAGGATCGCGGCGGCGACGAGCATCGCCTTGATGTTGCCGAGGCTGAGGAACGTCGGCGTCGCGATCGAGAACACGATCACCAGAGCGACGAGCCCGATCGGTGCGGCGTTCTCGGCCCAGAAGCTGAGCTGACGGAGGTTCGCCAGCAGCGGGGAGGCGCTGGCCGGGGGTCGGGCGGTGACTGAGGTCATGGTCGCTTCCTGGGTTGCCATGGGCGGGAGGTCCTACTTGCTGGGGACGAGCGCGGCGAGCGGGTTGTCGAACTCCTCGAACGGCTGGGGGAAGGCGCCGAGGGCCTGCTCCGCGGTCTCGGAGGTCACGAGCGCGGTGGGCGACTCGATCTCGGCGGGGATCTCCTCGCCGGCGCCGACGGCCTCGCACGCCTGCACGCCGAGCTGGCCGATCGCGTACGGGTACTGGGCGACGGTGGCGGTGAGGCCGCCGTCCTTCACGGACTGCAGCGCGTCCTCGTTGCCGTCGACGCTGACCACCTGGACGGAGCCGGTGAGGCCCGCGTTCTCGACGGCCTTGACGATGCCGAGGCCCATGTCGTCGTTCGCGGCGAAGAACGCCTTCACGTCGGGGTTCGCGGCGAGGATGTCGGTCGCCTTGGTCAGCGCCACCTCGCGCTTCCAGTCGGCCGCGGCCTCCTGGACGACGGTGAGGTCGGAGCCGATCGCGGCGGTGAAGCCGTCGACGCGGGCGGCGCTGGTGACGTCTCCCGAGACTCCGCCGATGACGGCGACCTCGGAGCCGGCGGGCAGCTGCTTCAGGAGGAAGTCGCCGGCCTTGCCGCCTGCGGCCTCGTTGTCGGTGCCGATGTAGGTGGTGACGTCGAGGTTCGCGGCCTGCACCGCGTCGGGGTCGAGCGGGCTGTCGATGTTGACGATCGTCTTGCCGGTGGCGGAGGCGAGGGCCTGCACCAGGTTCGTGCCGCTGATCGGGTTGACGATCAGGCAGCCGAAGTCCTGACCGGCGACGGTGGTGAGCTTGTCGGCCTGGCCGGTGGTGTCGCCGATGTCGGCGGCGGCCTGCACCGAGACGTCCACGGAGTCGTCCTTCGCGGTGTCCTCGATGCCGTTCTCCATCGCCTGGAAGAACGGGTTGTCGAGGCCCTTGATGACCGCGGCGACCTTGGTCGATCCGGAGCCGCCGGCGGCCGTGTCGCCACCCGAGGCGCAGCCGGTGAGGAGGAGTGCGAGGGCGCCGACCGGTGCGAGAACCGGGAGGAGGCGGCGTGCTGTGCGGTTCATCGTCATCCTTGAAGATCAGGGCACCACTGCGTGCCGGTGTACGAAAACTACCCGGGCTTTCGCGTTACCGCAATACGAAAGTCGGGGAACTTCAAGTTCCTCGTCGGCAGCCATGTACGCTGACCGTGACAAGAGGGGGAGCGATGACGGGGTACTCCACCGGCGAGGCCGGTTCGCACGTGGCCGACGTCCTCGCGCTGTTCCGCGAGCAGGGCGAGGTCTCGCGCAACGCGGTGATGGAGCAGACGGGGCTCTCCCGCTCCACCGTCAACCAGCGCCTCGCGACCCTCGTGGAGCTCGGCCTGATCGCCCCCACCACCGGCGGCGAGTCCACGGGCGGGCGCCCCTCGAGCATGTTCGCGATGAACCTGGTCGGCACGGTGTTCCTCACCGCCGACATCGGGGCGAGCGGATTCGTCGCCGCCGCCTGCGACCTGCGCGGCACACCCCTCCGGCACGAGAGCGGTGTCGTCGACGTCTGGGAGGGGCCGGACGCCGTGCTCACGCTGGTGCTCGCCGCGTTCGAGCGGCTGCAGCAGGGCGACGCGGTCGCCGGCATCGGCGTCGGAGTCCCGGGGCCGGTCGAGTTCGCCGCCGGGCGCGTGCGCAACCCGCCGATCATGACCGGCTGGGACGACTTCGACATCGCCGGCTACTTCGCCGAGCCCTACGAGGGCGTGCAGGTCGTCATCGAGAACGACGCCAACGCCCGCGCCCTCGCCGAGTCGCGCCATCACGGCTCCGACAACCTGATCAGCCTCAAGCTCGGCACCGGGATCGGCTCGGGCCTCGTCTTCAACGGAGCGACGATCCGCGGAGCCGTCGGCGCGGCCGGCGACATCGGCCACACCCGCGCGGTCACCGGCACGGTCGACGCGGATCCGCTGCCCTGCCGCTGCGGCAACGCCGGCTGCGTGGAGGCCTACGCGAGCGGCTGGGCCCTCGTCCGCGACCTCTCTGCCGACGACCCCTCGATCAAGCACGTCGCCGACGTCACGGCCCGCGTGCTCCGCGGCGACATGCGCGCGACGCAGGCCGTGCGCCAGGCCGGCCGCGTCCTCGGCGAGGCGGTCGCCGACCTCGTCAACATCCTCAACCCGCGGACCATCGTCATCTCGGGCCAGCTCGGCGACTGCGGAGAGGTGCTGATGTCCGGCCTGCGCGAGCGCGTCTACCTGCGCACCCACCCGCTCGCCACGCGGCACCTGACCATCCACACGTCGGACCTGGGCGAGCTGGCCGGCGTGATCGGCCTCGCCCTGACGACCGCCGACCAGGTCTTCAGCCGCGAGCGCTTCGACCGCGAGGCGAGCGCCGACACCCCCCGCGCGGCGGCCGCCGCGAGCTGAGCGGGAGCGCGAGCGGGTTCAGTGACGCAGGGTCGCGGTGATCCGGCAGAGCACCTGGATGTGGGACGGGGCCTCGGGGTTCACCTTCTCGGCGACCGCCTCGAACTCCCATCCGGACGCCATGAGCGCGGCGACCTCAGCGCACAGCCAGTCCGGCACCCATCCGATCCGCTCTCCTGACACCGAGGCCACTTCGTAGGCCTCCGGGTTGCGGCAGTTCGAGGCGTCGGGCACGAGGACCAGCCCGCCGCCCTGCTCGAGAGGCAGCACCGGAAGCGGGAGCTCCGCCCGATGGCGGACTCCCGACACGAAGAAGCGACTGATGAGGGTCTGCGCGGTGCGGAGAGGCTTCTCCACGACGTGGAAGGTGTCGGTCGCTCGCGTCGCGCCGGTCCGGACCATGATCTCGACGGGGAGGTCGGGGGACGCCGCCTCGAGACCGAGCCATCCCAGGTAGTCCTCGTACGAGCCGCGCTCGGACGACATCACCCTGTTGGCGAAGAACGGCGGAAGGGACGAGCTCCGGTACTCCGCATCCACAAGGGGGAACTCCGCGAGCGGGAAGAAGTCCTCGTCGGCGACAGCGTCCGGCTCGTACCGGAAGAGGAAGCCGTCGACCCCGACGGACAGCACCGCCGCGCGGAGGAATCGGCGGGTACGAGGGTTCTGCCAGACGAGCAGCAGCTCACGGACACCAGGGGCCGGACGCGGCGCCGGTCGATCAACGAGGAGAGTCATCGAGGATCCTCCTCCGTGTCGCTGCCAGCAGTCCTTCCGTGAAACTAGCGCACGTCTCCGACATCAGGGTCGGAGGAACCGCCGCGAGGACCTCGCGGACCGCAGAGGGATCGATCGCTCGGAGTCGAGCAGGCCAGAACGCCTGCGCCTCCGGAGAGGCCGCCGCGAGGGCCTCCATCGCGAGGTCGACCAGCAGCGGCCTCCCGGCGAAATGGTGACTCCTTCCTCTCCGCACCCACCGGTCGAAGAGAGCCTCATCGGCGAGGCAGGCGGCGCGCTTCTCCTCGGTCTCCTGGAACCCGAGGGCGTTGCCGTGATCGAACGAGGGCGAGAGGGTCCGATGACCGCGTCCGGCGATGACCGCCCAGTTCTCGTCGTGTCGATCCCGTCCCGCGACCCAGGCATCGAACAGCAGGTAGCCCGCCCACACGTCGAAACCGCTCAGTCCGGCGACGGCGTCGAAGCCTGTGGGAGCGTCGACGCCGTCGAGAGCACGTCTCACCGCATCGACGGTGTAGCGGTCGTTGGGCCGCCTCCGAGTGGGGTCGTAGTGGCGATCGGAGTGGCGCAGCAGGCTGTTCCCGATCTCGAGGCTCTGGATCTGCTCGCGCTCGATGACGTTCCTCGACATGATTCCGCGCCGACCGCCCACCGTCGCAGGTCGGATCTCCGCGCACGGGACGTCGAGCATCCGCGCGAGATGGAACGACACCCACTCCGCCCAGTCCTCACCGCGGGTCTCGTCTCCTCGCTGGCGGGCGAACTTGAAGAGCCACAGATCGCGGTCGGCGACGAGCCAGAACTTCTCCTTCGTCCCCATCGGCTCGTCCGACCACCCCTCGTCGAAGGCGCGCTCGATGGTCGTCGACTCCCACTTCGGCTGCATCCGGTCAAGGTAGCCCGCGTGCTGCCGGCCGCGGCGGACCTGTCGCGTCTCGCGGCCTCGCCCCCTCCGCTCCGCGCAGTGTTACGCCCGGCGACGAAGGATGACGCCGGGCGACGCGGGCCGGGACGAGCGGACCCGCGGTGCTCCATCATCGTGTCCGGGACGACGCGGAGAGGCCGCGGCCGCCCGACCCGTCCGAAGGAACACGATGATCCGGCTCGAGCAGCTCAGCAAGTCGTACGGTCAGGCGACCGTGCTCGACCGCCTCGACTTCTCGGTCGCGACCGGCGAGATCTTCGCCGTCGTCGGCCCGAGCGGTGCGGGCAAGAGCACGCTCGCCGCCTGCGTGAACCTCCTGGAGCGGCCCACCTCGGGCACGGTCGTCGTCAACGGGGAGGCGCTCTCGCAGCTCTCGGAGGAGCGGCTGCGCGTCGCCCGCCGCCGCATCGGCACCGTCTTCCAGTCCGACGGCCTCTTCAGCCGCCGCACCGCCGAGCAGAACGTGGCCCTGCCGCTGGAGTACCTCGGCGTCACCGCCGCCGAGACGAAGCGCCGCGTCGCGGAGCTGCTCGAGCGCGTCGGTCTCTCCGACCGCGCCCGCTACTACCCGCACCAGCTCTCCGGCGGTCAGCGCCAGCGCATCGGCATCGCCCGCGCGCTCGCCCTCCGCCCCTCGGTGCTGCTCTCGGACGAGGCCACCTCGGGCCTCGATCCCGCCTCGACCAGCGCGATCACCACGCTCCTGAAGGAGGTGCGCGACGACCTGGGCCTCTCGATCCTCTTCATCACCCACGAGATGGAGACGGTGCGCCAGGTGGCCGACTCCGTCGCCCGCCTCGACCACGGCCGCATCGTGGAGTCGGGGCGCCTCGTCGACCTGCTGCGCGACCCCGCGTCCCCGCTCGGCCTCGCCCTCAACCCGGTGCGCCCCTCCGTCGCGCCCGGCCCGGGCCTGGGCGAATGGGTGGTGGGCTACTCCCGCTCCGGAGTGCCGTCCGACTGGGTCACCCGGCTCACGGAGGCGGTCGGTCCGGTCGCGCTGCTCGGCGCGGCGATCGAGACGGTGGACGGGCAGGCGGTCGGCCACGCGACGATCGGGCTCGGCCCGGTCGACGAGGCGCGGCTCACCCGCGCGGCGGCCGAGCTCGGCCTGTCCGTCCGGTCCGCCGGCGTGCGCGTCCTCGCCGAGGGGGTGGCGGCGTGATCCTCCACCTCGACAACAAGGTCCCGCTCGAGCAGATCCCCGCGCTGGTGCTGCCGGCGCTCGGCGAGACGCTGATCATGGTCGGCATCGTCATGGCGGTCGTGGTGCTGGTCGGCGTGCCGCTGGGCGCTCTCGTGCACAACCTCGCTCCGGGCGGGCTGGCCGAGAACCGGGCCGCCCACCAGGTGCTCAGCGCCGTGATCAGCGTCGGCCGCTCGCTGCCGTTCCTCATCCTGATGGCGTCGATCATGCCGTTCACGCGCCTGATCACCGGCACCAACATCGGGATCGCGGCCGCCGTCGTGCCGATGTCGATCGCGGGGATCGCCTTCTTCACCCGGATCGTCGAGAACGCGCTGCGGAGCGTGCCGCTCTCGCTCACCCGCGTCGCCCGCGCCTCCGGAGCGTCGCGGCTGCAGGTGGTGCGGACCGCCCAGCTGAGCGAGGCGGTGCCGCAGATCATCGGCGGCCTGACGATCAACACGATCGCGATGATCGAGTACTCGGCGATCGCCGGGACGATCGGCGCCGGCGGCATCGGCTACGTCGCGGTGACCTACGGCTACCAGCGCTTCGACACCACGGTCATGCTCGCGACCATCGTGATCCTGGTCGCCACCGTCGCGACCGTGCAGCTCACCGGCGACGCCCTCGTCCGCGCCACCACCCCGGGAGCCTCCCGCTCGCGGCGAGCGCCGCGGGTCGCGGCCGCCGTCTAGAACCACCACTCCTCCTCCTGCGCCCTCGGGCGTCCCTCCCGCGCGCCCGCGCACCCCCTCCTCGAAAGGCACCGCCATGTCCACTCCCGACGACCTCGGATTCGACCTCAAGAAGAAGCGCCGCTGGCCCTGGATCGCCGGAGCGGCCGTCGTCGTGGTCGGCGTCGCCTCCGCGATCGCCGTCCCGCTCCTCTCCCCCGCCGTCTCGGCCAACGAGCAGGAGGGCGCGACCCTCTACGTCGCGACCGCCGAGGGCAACGCCTCCGAGCAGGCCCTGGTCGACTTCGTCGCGAAGGAGGTGGCGCCGCGCTACGGGATCACCGTCGCCTTCAAGGGGCTCTCGGACAGCAACACCATCAACCGCGCGGTGAGCAAGGGCGAGGTCGCGGCCACGGTGTACCAGCACAAGCTCTGGCTGGGGCAGGTGCTCGAGGCCAACCCCGACTTCGAGGAGGAGGCCGCCACTCCCGTCTTCCGCTGGGGCTTCGGGCTCTGGAGCGACAAGTACTCCGACGTCTCCCAGATCCCCGACGGCGGCACGGTCTCGCTCTACTCCGACCCCGCCAACGAGGCGCAGGGCCTCTGGCTGCTGCAGAACGCCGGCCTGATCACGCTGAAGCCGGGCACGGAGCCGGGCACCGCGACCCAGGACGACATCGCCGAGAACCCGAAGAACCTGCAGTTCACCCTGCTCGACTTCGCCGCCCAGTCGCGCGCGCTCCCGGACCTCGATGCGGCCGTCGGCTACACCGAGTACTACCTCGCCGCCGGCATCCCGATCGAGCAGCAGATCTTCGCCCCGCAGGCCCCCGACGACTTCGCCGGGCAGCTCACCATCGGCTCGGAGTACCGCGACACCGAGAACGTGAAGAAGCTCGTCCAGGCCTTCCAGGACCCGGCCGTGCAGGAGTTCCTCGCCACGGACGAGACGGTGAAGGGGATCCTGCTGCCGATCGACGGCTGAGCAGGGCCGGAGCGACGGGGTCGCCTGAGGAGTCGCGCGCGGCTTCTCGGGCGACTCGGCGTCTGCGGTCGTAGCGTGAGCTCATGAACACGTTCACTCTCCACAACGGTGTCGAGATCCCCGCCCTCGGACTCGGCGTCTTCCAGACTCCGCCCGACGAGACCCGCGCGGCCGTCGCCGCCGCGCTCGACGCGGGATACCGGCACATCGACACGGCGGCGGCCTACGGCAACGAGCGCGAGGTGGGCGAGGCGATCGCCGGCCGCGACGACGTCTTCCTCGAGACGAAGGTGTGGATCAGCGACTACGGCTACGACGAGACGTTGCACGCCTTCGACAAGAGCGCGGGCAAACTCGGCGTCGAGCGGATCGACCTGCTGATCCTGCACCAGGCCCTGCCCGAGGCCTTCGACCGCACTCTCGACGCCTACCGGGCGCTCGAGCGGCTGCTCGCCGACGGGAGGGTGCGGGCGATCGGGGTGAGCAACTTCATGGTCGAGCACCTCACGCGCCTGCTCGCCGAGACCGACGTCGTCCCCGCGGTCAACCAGCTCGAGGTGCACCCGTACTTCCAGCAGCGGCGGGTCGAGCGCTTCGGCTGCGAGAACGACATCCTCACCCAGGCCTGGTCGCCCATCGGCGGGATCACCGCCTACCGCGACTCCCCGCGCCGCAGCTTCGACGACCCGGTGCTCCTCGAGCTCGGCGCCAAGTACGGGAAGACGGCCGCGCAGGTGATGCTGCGCTGGCACCTGCAGGAGGGCCGCCAGGTCATCCCGAAGTCGACCCGCCCCGAGCGCATCGCCGAGAACATCGACGTGTTCGACTTCGCGCTCTCCGGCTCGGAGCTCGCCCGCATCGACGCCCTCGAGGCCGGCGTGCGCGGCGGACCGGAGCCCGAGGCCGTGACGCTGGAGGCGTTCGGCCGCGCCATCCCCGAGGCGTGAGGAAGGCGCCCGCGACGGGAACACCGGAGCCGTCGCGGGCGTTGCCCTCACCATGAGCGTTCCCCTCTCCATCCTCGACCTCGCCCCCATCGCCCCCGGTGAGACCGCTCGCGACAGCTTCGCCGCCTCCGTCGCCCTGGCCCAGGAGGCCGAGCGGAACGGCTACCGCCGCGTCTGGTACGCCGAGCACCACAACATGGCGAGCATCGCCTCCAGCGCGACCTCGGTGCTCATCGCGCACGTCGCCTCGCAGACCTCCACGATCCGCCTCGGCTCCGGCGGTGTCATGCTGCCGAACCACTCCCCGCTCACCATCGCCGAGCAGTTCGGCACCCTCGAGACGCTGCACCCGGGCCGGATCGACCTGGGGCTCGGCCGCGCCCCCGGCAGTGACCAGGCGACCTTCCGCGCGCTCCGCCGCGACCCCGACTCCTCCGAGCGCTTCCCGCAGGACGTGCTCGAGCTGCAGGCCTTCCTCGCCGGCGAGTCCCGCATCCCCGGCGTCAGCGCGACGCCGGGCGCCCGCACCCGTGTCCCCCTCTACATCCTCGGCTCCTCGCTCTTCGGCGCGCAGCTCGCCGCCGCCCTGGGCCTGCCCTACGCGTTCGCCTCGCACTTCGCTCCGGACGCGCTCCACCAGGCCGTCGCGGAGTACCGCCGCGGCTTCCGCCCCTCCGAGCAGCTCGATGCGCCGTACGTGATCGCCGGGATGAACGCCATCGCCTCCGACACCGAGGAGGACGCGCAGGAGCAGTTCGCGCAGATGAAGCGCGCCCGCCTGATGATGCTGCTGCGCCAGAGCGGGCAGATCCCCGTCGGCCAGACCTTCGACGACGAGGAGCTCGACGCCCTGCTCAGCGCACCGATCGGCGCCCACGTCGCGAGCATGACCACCTACACCGGTGTCGGCACCGGCGACCAGGTGGCCGACTACGCCGCCGACTTCGCCCGCTCCGCCGACGCCGACGAGGTCATCGTCGCCCACGCGTCGCTGCAGACGGAGGCCCGCCTGCGCTCGGTCGCGCTCCTCGCGCAGTCGAACGCGCGCGTCGCCGCCTGAGCCCGTCCGCAACCGAGGTCGAGCGGCCCGGCACTGGCCTGATGGGCCCCGTCGGACGCTCCGAGCCTCGGTTGCGAACGGCCGGCCCTGCACAGAGGGGGGACGGGCGGCGCGCATCGGCGGACGCGAGCAGAAGTGAGCCTCTAACGGGGGCCATCTTTGGGGGCACGACCCCGGGAGGAGCGCGTCCGCGGTGCCAGGCTGAGCCCTGTGTCGACGATGACAGGCAAGCGGCGTGAGCCCGGGGACGGCCCTGCGCGGTCGGCGGCCCTGCTGCTGCGGGTCTGCGCGGGCGACCGGACCGCCTTCCGGCAGCTCTACTCGCTCACCGCGAGCAGGGTCCTCTCCGTCGCGGACGCGGTGCTCGACGACCGCGCCGCCGCCGAGGAGGTCGCGCAGGAGGTCTACCTCGAGCTCTGGCGCACGGCGCGCTCGCTCGACCCGGGCCGTCCCGTCCTCGCCTTCCTGGCCCAGGTCGCGCACCGTCGGGCCGTGGACCGCGCCCGGGCGGACCGGTCGGCGCGGCGCCGGGAGGTGCAGTACACGGTCCTCGACCGGCCGAGGGATCACGAGTGGGAGCGCTCGGACGTCCGACTGGCCCTGGCGCCCGCGGCCGGCGCGATCCGGCAGCTCGCCGCCATCCACCACGACGTCCTCTACCTCGCCTACGTCCGCGGATACAGCCACTCCGAGATCGCCGAGGAGCTGTCGATCCCCCTCGGCACCGTCAAGACGCGGCTGCGCGACACCCTCATCCGCCTGCACACGCAGCTGCAGCCCCGCAGCCCGGCGGACCCGGACGACGGACCGGGGCGGCGCATCCGGCGGTGACCGCCGGTGCGGACAGAACTGCGCCACCGGGTTCGCACGCCCGAGGACCGGTGCCCGGCGCCCTCAGCCCGCCTGCGTCGCGCCCGAGACGGCGAGCCCGACGATCACCGTCAGCACCGTCGTCCACAGTGCGATCGCGACGCCCTGCCAGAGCAGGATCCGCCCGCGGCCGACTCCCGCGCCCGCCAGCATCACCGCGGTGAAGTGCGTCGGGAGCAGCAGCGGCCCGAGCAGGCTCACGCCCGGGACGCCGTAGCGGGTGAAGGCCCGCTGGAACTTCTCGCGCCGCGGACTCGTCCGCTTCGCCTCCGAGCGGCCGGTGATCGCCGAGCGGACGCCGGTGCCCAGCAATACGAGCAGCGCCACGCAGACGAAGTTGCCGATCGCCCCGGCGAGTCCGGCGACCACCGGGTGGATGCCGCCGATGATGCCGATCGACGCCGCCCCCTCGCCCTCGATGAAGGGGACGGCCCCGGCCGCCGCGACGACGAGGGGCTGTACGAGTTCCGGAACGCGGCCGATCAGGTCCTGGAATCCGAGGATCGCGTCGCTGATGATCGTCATGGTCGTGCCTTCCGATGCGGGGCCCCGGCTCTCGGGACTCCTCCATCCGACCGTGTCCGGGAGCGCCGCGGCAGTGCCGCCGGGTCACCGCTGTCCGGGACGATCGACGGTCCGAGGGGTGACAAGTGTCATGGTCGTAGCCTGGGCCGCATGGTGAACACGACCGAGGCGGATCCGCCCGTGCGCGCAGGCCGCGGCGTCGCAGTGACCTGGTGGTACACCCTCGCGTCAGCCGCCTCCTTCGTGGTGGTCGTCATGGCCGTCTGGTCCGTGGCGGTGCTGAGCGCCGAGGCCGAGGAGTGGCGGAAGGGCGCGTACTTCCTGGGCGCGGCCGTCTGGGTCGCGGTGTTCTCGCCGACCGCGCTCGCGTACCGGCGCGCCGACCGCGAGGGCCCGGTGCGCCTCCGGGCCGCGCCGACCCTGGTCTTCTGCCTCGGAGTGGCGGCCGCCGCGCTCACCGGCGCGGCCGCCGGGAGCCTCGCGCTCGGGCTCTCGCTCGCCGCGACCCTGGTCGCCGTGCTGCCCTGGCAGAGCGGGGTGCGGCTCCGGGTGATGGTGCTCTGCACGATCGTCCTCGGGGTCGCGGCGGTGCTCGAGCAGACGCGCGCGGCACCGGACGCGTCGGCCGCGCTCTCGACCCTCCTGCTGTTCGCGACGCTGCTGCCCCTGACCGTCGTCAGCGCGCTGTGGTGGTGGGACATCGTCCGCGAGCTCGACCGGGCGCGCGCCGCCGAGGGCCGGCTCGCCGCCGCCCAGGAGCGCCTGCTGCTCGCCGGCGACGTGCACGACCTCCAGGGCCACCACCTCCAGGTCATCGCGCTGCAGCTCGAGCTCGCCGAGCGTCTCCTCGGGAGCGACCCGGAGGCCGCGCTCGAGCAGCTGCGCGCCGCCCAGCGCTCGGTCGACGGCGCCCGCACCGGCACCCGCGAGCTGGCGACGCGCTTCCGCAGCGTCCCGCTCGTCGACGAGCTGGCCAACGCCGCCGACCTGCTCCGCTCGGCCGGGCTCCGCGTCGAGCTCGAGGTCGACCCGGCGGCGGCCCAGGCGCCCGCCGAGACGCTCGGGCCGGTGGTCCGCGAGACGACGACGAACATCCTCAAGCACGGAGGCGGCACCAGCGCGCGGCTGCGGCTCGCGCGGGAGCGCGACGAGTGGCGGTTCGAGGCGGTGAACGACCTGGCACCGGATGCGGAGGAGGCGGACGGGACCGGCTCGGGCGTCCTCGGCATGGCGGAGCGGGTCGAGCGGGCAGGCGGGACGCTGCGCACCGGGGCGGTCCGCCGCTCCTTCGAGCTGGACGCGCGCCTGCCGGTCGGGAGCGACTCGTGATCCGGGTGCTGATCGCCGACGACGAGGACATGATCCGCACGGCGCTGGCCGCGCTCCTCCGCCTCGAGGAGGACCTCGAGATCGTGGGCGAGTGCCGCGACGGCGAGCAGGCGGTCGCGGAGGCGCTGCGCCTGCAGCCCGACGTGTGCCTCTTCGACGTCGAGATGCCCGGGCTCGACGGGATCGAGGCGGCGGAGCGGCTGCGCCGGGTCTCGGCGACGCGGGTCGTGGTCGTCACCCGGCACGCGCGGCCGGGGGTCCTGCGGCGGGCGCTCGGAGCGGGCGTCAGCGGCTTCCTGCCGAAGTCGCGCCGGGTCGAGGACGTCGCCGAGGTGATCCGCCAGGTCGCGAGCGGACGCCGCTACGTCGATCCGGAGATCGCCGCCGACGCCCTGGCGAACACGCGCAGCCCGCTGACCGACCGCGAGCTCGACGTGCTCAGCGCCGGCTCCCGCGGCGAGACGATCGGCGAGATCGGCGCGGCGCTGCACCTCTCCTCCGGCACCGTCCGCAATCACGTCTCGTCGATCCTCCGCAAGCTCGACGTCGACACGCGCCAGCGCGCGGTCATCGAGGCCCGCGAGCGCGGCTGGATCTGAGCGCACGGCCCGGCTGCACCACCGCCGACAACGCAGAAGTCGTCGCACTCGCGCTCGAGTGCGACGACTTCCGCGTTCTCGCGGGCGCCGCCGGGTCAGGCCGTCGGCGTCCAGATCCGCATCGTCGACGGTCCGCGGTTCGCCCAGCGGTGGTACGGCCGGAACTCCGCCTCGAAGCGGCGCCCCTCCTCCACCGGCACGGAGCCGTAGGGCCAGCCGGGAGCCGCCTCCCGCGCCACGAGAGCCACGCGCGCACCCTCCGCGGTCGCGACGGGCGGCACCGAGGCGTCGACCGCGATGTGCTCGGTGTCCAGACCCTCGGGCAGGTCGAGCGACTCGATCGCCAGCACGAACGGCCCGCGCTCGAGGGCGACCTGGCCGCGCACCGCGTCGATCCGGGGGTGCGGGGCCACGAAGCGGGCCGTCATCGGCAGCGAGAGCCGCACGGTGTCGCCGGCGGAGAACGCCCGGCGGACGGTGACGGTCGGCGTCGAGACCGGCTCGCCGTCGAGCAGCGCCGAGCCCCGCGCGAACGGCGGGACCCGCAGCGTCAGCGCGAACTCCGCGTCCTCGAGGATCCGCACGACGATCTCGCCGTCGGCCGGGTACTCCGTCTCGACGCGCAGCGCGACGCCTCCGGTGCGCACCTCGTAGGCGCCGTACTGGTGCAGCTGCACGCCCTCGTCGGTGGCGGTCGCGAAGCCGAGCTCCACGCTCGCCAGGGTGCGGGCGGTGTTGGTCGGGCAGCACGAGACCCAGAACCAGGGCGCGCGGAGGCTGGACTGCGCGCGGTCGGTCTCGCGCGACTCGTCCGGAGCCACTCCGTCGACGCGCTGCTGCAGCGTGTTCGTGTAGAAGAAGGCGCGGCCGTCGTCGCGGGTCGCGGGGAGCACCGCGTTCAGCAGCGTCCGCTCCATGAGGTCCGCGTAGCGGGGCTCGTTCGAGCCGAGCAGGAGGCGCCAGCTGAGCATCGTGGAGCCGATCGCCGCGCAGGTCTCGGCGTAGGCGCGGTCCGGGGGCAGCTCGTAGTCGGCGCCGAACGCCTCGTCCTGGTGGTGCGAGCCCATCCCGCCCGTGACGTAGGTGCGCCGTTCGACGGTCGCCTCCCACTGGCGGCGGACCGCCTCCTCCAGCTCGGCGTCGCCGGTCTCGACCGCGACGTCGAGGGCTCCGGAGGCGAGGTAGAGCGCCCGCACCGCGTGGCCGCGCAGCACCTCCGCGTCGCGGACGGGCACGTCGTCCTGGAAGTACTCGGCGCCGAACGCGATCGGCTTCAGCGTCCCGGTGCCGCGCCTCTCGACGAACAGGCGGGCGAGCTCGAGGTAGCGCTCCTCCCCCGTCGCCCGCGCCAGCTCGGCGAGCGCCGGCTCGATCTCGGGGTGGCCGCACACGGCGACCCTCCCGTCGGGCCCGAACTCGCGGTGCACGTGGTCGGCGAGCCGTCGGGCGACCTGCGGCAGGAGGTCGTCGTGCCCGGTCCGCAGCCGCGCCACAGCGGCCTGGATGAGGTGCCCGAAGCTGTACAGCTCGTGGCCCCACTCCAGATCGGAGTAGCGCGGGCGCTGGCCGGGCCGGCCGAAGCTCGTGTGCAGGTACCCGTCCGGGTCCTGGGCGGAGGCGACCCGCGCGACGAGGTCGTCGTACCGCTCCTGCAGCCCGGCGTCGTCGCTCCGGCCGAGCTCCCAGGCCATGGCCTCGAGGAGCTTGTAGACCTCCGAGTCGACGAACTCGATGCCCGCGTGCGCGTCGCCGCCCTCGGCGGACGAGATCGAGCCGTCGGCCGCGCGGTCGAAGTTGCCGGCCCAGCCGACGCGCTCGATCCACGAGCGGCAGTGCTCGATGACGGCGGAGGAGTTGAGGTCCTGGTAGTGCTTCCAGAAGCCGCCGGTGAGGCGGATCTCGTCCTGGCGGAGCGGCCGGAGCACGCTCCGCGAGGGGGCGACCGGGCCGCCGAGGGCGGTGGCGGTGGGGGCGGTGAGGGTCACGGTGTCTCCTTGGAGGGACGGGTCAGTCCTTGACGGCGCCGGCGGTGACTCCCGCCGAGACGTACCGCTGGGCGACGACGAGGAGGACGGCGGCCGGGAGCGAGGCGACCACGGCGGTCGCCATGATCGAGTTCCACTCCTGGTTGTTGTTGCCGATGTACTTGTAGATGCCGAGGGTGATCGGCTGGAGCTTCCCGCCGCTGTCGAGCGTCGAGGCGAAGATGAAGTCCGACCAGGCCCAGAGGAACGCGAACAGCGAGACGGTGACCACGGAGTTGCGGCTGATCGGCATGATCACCGAGGTGAAGGTGCGCCAGGCGCTCGCTCCGTCCATCCGGGCCGCCTGGGTGAGCTCGTCGGGGATCCCCGACATGAACGCCGTGAAGATCAGCACGCCGAACGGCACCGCGATGGTGGAGTCGGCCACGATCAGGCCCGGGATCGAGTTGAGCAGCCCGAGGTTGAGGTAGATGGCGTAGAAGCCCATCGCCATGATGATCGCCGGGATCATCTGCGCGATCAGGAGCACGAACGAGAGGGCCTGCCCGCCGCGGGGCCGCAGCTTCGCCAGCGAGTAGGCGGCGGGGGCGGCGATGGCGACGGTCAGCAGCACCGTGCCGAGGCCGACGACGAGGCTGGTGCCGAGGTAGGGCAGCTGCTCGCTCAGCACCGCCTGGTAGCCGGTGAACGTGGGCGAGAAGGGGAACCAGTCCGGCGGATCCTTCCGCATCGAGCCGGTCTGGGTGAGGGAGACGTTGATCATCCAGTAGACGGGGAACAGCATGATCGCCGTGAGGGCGATCCCGACCACCGTCAGGTACCAGGGGCGGCGCGCGGTCACGAGTCGGCCTGCTTCCGCTGGACGCGGATGTACACGAGACCGAAGACGAGGGCCAGGATGATCAGCAGGTTGCCGACCGCCGCGGCCGGTCCGAAGTCGGGCAGCATCGAGCCGAAGCCGAGCTGGTAGGTCCAGGTGGCGAGCGTGGTCGAGGAGTCGGCGGGGCCGCCCTTCGTCATGATCCAGATGATGTCGAACACCTTCAGCGTGTAGACGAGGCCGAGCAGGATCGTGATCGCCGACACCGGGCGCAGAAGCGGCAGCGTGATCCGCCAGAACTGCTGGGCGCCGGTCGCGCCGTCGAGCGAGGCCGCCTCGTAGAGGTCCTGCGAGATGTTCTGCAGGCCGGAGTAGAGGATCACCAGGTTGAACGGGATGCCGATCCAGATGTTCGCGATCAGGACCGCGATCAGCGAGGTGCTCGGCGAGGTGAGCCAGTTGATCTGCCCGATCCCGAACGACTCCAGGAACGCGTTGACGATGCCGGAGTCGCTGTTCAGCATCCACGACCAGGTCGACGCCGACACGATCAGCGGCAGCAGCCACGGCACCAGGAACAGCGCCCGGAGCGTGCTCGCGAGCGGGAAGCGGCGGTAGAAGAACACGGCGAGCGCCAGCCCCAGCGTGAACTGGAAGACGAGCGAGACGCCGGTGAACACCGCGGTGTGCAGCAGCGCCGGGCCGAAGGTCGCGTCCTGGAACACCTGGACGTAGTTGTCGAACCAGACGAAGGGCGCGTTCCCCTGCACGAACGAGCGGACCGTGTAGTCCTTCAGGCTCAGCTCGAGGTTGCGGTAGAGCGGGAACGCGTAGAAGACGAGCAGGTAGGCGACGAGCGGAGCGAGGAACGCCCAGGCGACGAGGCGGCCGCCCTCGGGGCGCCAGCGGCGCCGGCGGCTCTCGGCGGCCGGGGCGGGCGGGGCCGGCGGCTCGGTGCCGCGCCGCAGGAGGCGGGCGGTCTCGGTGGCAGTGGTCATGGTCTCTCCCGTCCGCCCGGCCGGTGCGCGGAGCACCGGCCGGGCGGACCTCGTTCGGGGAGCAGGAGCCCCCGGTCGTCCTACTTCGTGGCGGATTCGGCGGCCGACTGGGCGGCCTTCAGGGCGTCCTCGGGCGACTGCGAGCCGCTGAGCACGGTCTGCACCGCGCCCCACAGCTGCTCCGAGATCTTCGGGTACTTCGTCCCGAGGTCGTCCGAGGTGCGGCCCTTCGCGGCCTGCACGGCGGTGACCCACGGCTCGAGGTCGGCGTTGCCGGCGACCTGCTCCTGCTGCGCCTCGGCCGTCGGCGCGATGTACGAGAGCGTGTTGTCGGTCGTGACCAGGCTCTCCGTGGAGGTCAGGCACTCGGCGATCTTCTTCGAGGTCTCGTAGCGCGCCGTGTCCGACTGCATCGGAAGGGTGAGGAACTCGCCTCCGGTCGGTGCGGGGGCCGCTCCGCCGTCCTTCGACGGGATGGTCAGGACGCCGTAGTCGATGCCCGACGCCTTCGCGTTGGCCAGCTGCCAGGTGCCGTTCTCGCCGAACGCGTACTCGCCGGTCTCGAACTCCTGCCAGCTCGTGGTCTGCGTGTTGCCGATCACGGAGTTGGGCGCGTAGCCCTTGTCGAGCCAGTCCTTCCAGAGCGAGACGGCGTCGACGGCGTCGGACGAGTCGAGCTGCGTCAGGTCGGCCCCCGAGCCCCAGAACCAGGGCAGGAACTGGAAGGTCCCCTCCTCCGTGCCGATGCCCGAGAACGTGATGCCCTTGCCTCCGGACGCGGTGACCTTCTCGAGCGCGTCGGTCAGGCTCGCCCAGTCGGTGATCGAGGCGACGTCCACGCCGGCCTTCTCGAGGACGGCCTTGTTGTAGTACAGCGCGAGCGTGTTGGCGCCGATCGGCACTCCGAAGGTGTCGCTGCCGGTCTGACCGGCGGCGAGGATGTTCGCATCGATGCCGTCGGTGGAGAGTCCGTTCTCGGCGGTGGTGGTCAGGATCCCCGATTCGGCGAGCGTCGAGACCACCGGGTTGTCGACGAGCAGGAGGTCGGGCGAGTTGCCCTGCTGGCCCGCGAGCAGCGCCTTGTTGGTCAGGTCGGTGGTGTCGTAGCCGGTGCGCTCGACGGTGACGCCGGCCTCGGTCCCGCAGGAGTCGATGAGCTTCGCCCAGTCGGACGTCTCGTCGAACTGGGGGTACGGATCCCAGAACGTGTAGCTGCCTCCCGCGGCGGAGCCGGAGTCGCCCCCTGTGCCGCTCGCGCAGCCGGTCAGTGCGGCGGCGGCCGTTCCCAGCAGGACGGCGGCGGCGAGGCCCCGAGCGTGCTTCCTCGTCTTCACGGATGATCCCTTCGTCGTTGACGGATTCCTCGGCAGTCGTCCCGATCGTCTGCGCCGGGCCGAAACTACTTTCTGTCGGGTAAACCTAGGCAGAGTGGGGCGTTCCGTCAAGAGAAGCCACCTTTTCGGTCTTTTCGGTTTTTCCGCGGAGTCGTGCGAGGATCGACGCGGCGGCCCGTCGGGCCCGGAACGGAGGACCGGTGTCACCACGAAAGCCCACCGGCACCATCACGCTCACCGACGTGGCGGCCGCCGCCGGCGTCTCGATCGCCACCGCCTCGAAGGCGCTCAACGGCCGCGACCAGGTGCGCGCCGAGACCCGCCAGCGCGTGCTCGACGCCGCCGAGGCCCTCTCCTTCACCCCGAACCCGTTCGCGCAGGCCCTCAACTCCCGGCGCACGGGCACCATCGGGATGCTCACCAACGACCTCGACAACCGCTTCGTGCTCCCCGTGCTGCTCGGCGCCGAGGACGCGTTCGGCGCCGGGTCGACGTCGGTGCTGCTCTGCGACGCCCGCGGCGACTCGATCCGCGAGCAGCACCACATCAAGAACCTGCTCGCCAAGCGCGTCGACGGGATCGTGGTGCTCGGCCGGACGACGAACCCCCGCCCCTCGATCACGCGCACCATCCCGGTGCCGGTCGTCTACGCCTACGCGCCCTCGGAGGATCCCCGCGACTCCTCCTTCACGCCCGACAACGTGCAGGCCGGCGTCCTCGCCGCCCGCCACCTGATCGAGCGCGGACGGACCAGGATCGCGCTCGTCAACGGCGAGCCGAGCTACACCGCCGCGCACGACCGCGCCGGGGGCGTCGAGCAGGCGCTGACGGAGGCGGGGCTCCCGCTGGTCGGCGGCGGCGTCCTCTTCGGGCAGTGGTCCGAGAGCTGGGGCCGCCAGTGCGCCGAGACGCTGCTGCGCGCGCATCCGGACCTCGACGCGATCATCTGCGCGAGCGACCAGATCGCCCGCGGCACCCTCGACCATCTGCGCGAGACCGGCCGGCGCGTGCCGCAGGACGTCGCCGTCGTCGGCTTCGACAACTGGGACCTCCTCGTCGAGGCCGCCCGCCCCCCGCTCTCGAGCATCGACATGATGCTCGACACGCTCGGCCGCGCCGCCGCGGAGGAGCTCTCGAACGCGATCCACGGCCGCCCGACCACCGGCGTGCAGGCCATGCCCGTCCGCTTCGTGCCGCGGGAGTCCTCCGGCTGACGGCGCCCGCCGCCCGCCCGCCGCGAGTCCTCAGAAGTTGTCGCACTCGACGCCGAGTACGACAACTCCTGCGTTCTCGCGGGCGGGCTCCGCCGAGACGCCACCCTGTGACCCGAGACACCGCCGTCACCGGGGCGTCTCGGTGGTTCGAGCGACGGAGCGGAGCGGCGGAGCGACGGAGCGACGGAGCGGAGCGGCGGAGCGACGGAGGAGCAGGTCGGGCGGGCATCCGAGAGACGCCCGTTAGACGAGCGGAGCGGAGTCGTGGGCGCAGACGTGCGCCGGACCCCTCGGGATTCCGGCGCACGGCCTGGCGGTGATCAGCTGCCGGTGGTCATCCGGGATCAGCTGCCGGTGCGCTCACCGCGGCGTCGGAGGGTGAGGAGCATCAGGCCGCCGCCGACCAGGGCGAGCAGACCGAGCACTCCGGCGGTCGCCGTCGCTGCGGAATCGACTCCGGTCGAGGCCAGGGCCGGTCCGCGGGGTCCGTTCGAGCCGGCGGCGGGAACGATCGCTGCGTGCGAGGGTGCCGGGCGCGGCGCTGTGGTCGCGGTCGGCGTGGGCGTCGCGGTCGGGCTCGCGGTGGCAGTGGGAGTGACGGTCGGCGTGACCGTGGGAGTCACCGTCGGAGTCACGGTCGGCGCCACTGTCGGAGTCACCGTGGGCGTGACCGTCGGCGTGACCGTCGGAGTCACCGTCGGAGTGACCGTGGGGGCGACAGTCGGCGTGACCGTGGGGGTCACCGTCGGCGTGATCGTGGGGGTCACAGTCGGAGTGACACTCGGAGTCACCGTCGGAGTGACAGTCGGGGTCACGGTCGGAGTGACCGTGGGGGTGACAGTCGGAGTCACGGTCGGAGTGACCGTGGGGGTGACAGTCGGAGTCACGGTCGGAGTGACCGTGGGGGCGACGGTCGGGGTCACAGTCGGCGTGACCGTCGGGGTCACCGTCGGCGTGACCGTCGGGGTCACCGTCGGCGTGACCGTCGGCGTGATCGTGGGGGTCACGGTCGGCGTGATCGTGGGGGTCACAGTCGGCGTGACCGTCGGCGTGACCGTGGGCGTCACCGTCGGCGTCACAGTCGGCGTCACAGTCGGCGTCACAGTCGGCGTCACCGTCGGAGTCACAGTCGGCGTCGCAGTCGGAGTCACCGTCGGAGTCACCGTCGGGGTCACCGTGGGCGTGACCGTCGGGGTCACAGTCGGCGTCGCCGTCGGCGACGGTCCACCGTCGGAGGGCTCGCAGCCCGGCTCGGTGAAGTCGTCGGAGTCGAGCGTGACCGCCCCCGTGCGGGCCAGTGCGCGGCCCTCGACGGAGACGCCCGTCGTCACCGTGACCGAGACCGAGGCGAGCACGGAGCCCACGAAGTCCGAGTCGGTGCCCAGAGTCGCGGAGCTGCCGATCTGCCAGTAGACGTTGCAGGCCTGCGCCCCGTTGATCAGGGCCACCGAGCTCGACGACGCCGTCGTCAGCGTCGACGCGGCGCGGATCAGGAAGACCGCCTCGTTGACGCCCTCGGCGTCGAGCGTGAGCGTCCCCGTCACTCCGACCGGTCCGGCCGCGGTGTAGACCCCGGGCTTCAGCGTCCGGCCGCCGATCTCGGCGCCGATCTGCGCGGTCGTCGCCTGCGAGGCGAGCTGTCCGTAGGCGGTGCCCACGTCGGCCTGGGCCTGCGCCGCCTCCGCGTCTCCGCGGTGGATCACTCCGTCCGTCCGCCCGGGCGGGAACCCGGTGACGGCGGTCAGCGGGCTGACCCCGACGTTCTGGTCGAGGACGCTCGACCCCGTGTTCGTCACGGTCGACGCGGCCAGGACCGAGTAGTCCTCCGCCGTGCCGAGGTCGGGAGCAGTGGCCGCCTGCGCCGAGACGCCGGCGAAGAGCGCGGCGCCGACGACGGCGAGGACGACACCCGTCCCGATCGCCCCTCTTCTGCGGTTCTGCCGATGACGGCGGAGCGAGGTGCGAGAGGACACGTGCGGCATGAGGCCAGCGATCTGCCCACGTCAGCGTGAGCTCAATAACCCGAGGTGGGAGGCTCGAACCGTAGGTCGCGCTTCTCGCCCGCGTCTACGCCGCGACCCTGACGGGGGGCAGGATCCGCCGACGGTGTCCTCCGCTCCGCGACACCCCCGCCGCCGGAGTCCTCGCCCCGGTGACGGCGGACCGGAGCCGACCCCGGCCAGCAGCGCCCGGTGCCGGCGGACCGGCGCGGACACGGTCGACCGGAGCCGACGCGGCCTCCGCCGCGGACCTCGTCGGGCGACCCGCGCCGCCGCGCCGTCCGGCACCGCTCAGCCGAGAGCCGCCACCCGCTCGATCACGCCCTCGCCCAGCCGGGCGACGTACCCCTCCGGATCCGGCCCGGCCGGCGCCAGCTGCACGTGGTCGATCCCCAGCGCCGCGTACTCCTCCATCGCGCGGACGAAGCCGTCGGGGTCGCCGATCGGATCGCCGCCCCCCGTGATGGTCTTCGTGATCGTCGCGTAGTCGCGCCCGAGGTCGTCGCAGTGCCGCTTGAGCACGTCCAGCTTGTGCGCCACGTCGTCCGCGCCGGTGCCGAACAGGTTGCAGGCGTCGCCGTACTGCGCGACCAGCCGCAGCGTCTTCTTCTCGCCCCCGCCGCCGATGAGGATCGGCGGGCCGGGCTGCTGGATCGGAGCCGGGTGGTTCAGCGTCTCGGCGAGCCGGTAGTGCGTCCCCTCGAACGGCCCGTCGTCGTCGCTCCACATCTGACGGCAGATCCGCAGCGTCTCCTCGAGCCGCTCGAACCGCTCCTTCAGCGGCGGGTACGGCACGCCGAGCCCGAGGTGCTCGCGCTCGTACCAGGCCGCGCCGATGCCGAGCATCGCGCGCCCGCCCGAGAGCACGTCGAGAGTGGTGACGATCTTCGCGAGCAGTCCCGGGTGGCGGTACGTCACGCCGGTGACGAGGAGCCCGAGCCGCATCTTCTCCGTCCGCCCGGCGACGAAGCCGAGCGAGGTGTATCCCTCGAGCATCGGATCCTCGCTGGTCGCGAAGTGCTCCATCTGGAAGTAGTGGTCCATCAGGGTGAACCAGGCGCAGCCGACGTCCTCGGCCGTCCGCGCGGTCGCTCCGAGGATCGGCGCGATCTGCGCGCTCCCCCCGGGCAGAGTGAAGTTCATGAAGTGAATGCCGAGCTGCACGCGCGTCTCCTGTCGTCCCGGGATGTCCAGGAGCCAGTGTGCGCCGAGCCACCGCTCAACACGCCGACGCGCCCGCCTCTGAGCGGCGTCTCATCCGTTCCGCGGTGTCTCGGCCGATCGCACCCGTCGAGGCGCGGCCGCGCTCACTCGCAGACGCGGAAGCGGTTCCGGTCGAACCCGACGACGTCGCCGACGACGAGCTGGCGCCCGCGGCGCAGATCGACTTCGCCGTTGACGGTCACCATCCCCTCGGCGACCGCCTCCTTGGCCTCGCCGCCCGAGAGGATCCCCGCGAACTTGAGGAACTGGCCCAGGCGGATCGACCCGCCGCCCAGCGGGACGTCGACGGGCTCGGGGACGGCAGCGGCGCCCTTCACGTCTGTGAACGCGCCCGCGAAATGTCGCCGCAGGCCCCCTGGATCAGCGGGTTTCCCACGTAAGTGTCGCCGCAGTTTCCAGCACAACGTGTCGCTCCGAACATGCCCGCGTGATTCCGCGGATCTGAGGCCTCGATGGGGTCATTCGGTGGCCCCTCGCCGCGCAGGAAGTGCCCGGCGGCCATACGAGGTCGGGTTGGCACAGACTTCGGGTTCAGTCTCCACGAAGCCTTCCTCGGCGTCGCGGTCGGCGTCGGAGCTGCCGCCCTGCGCGGCCTGCTCGAACGGGCTGGCTGCCGGAAAAGCCGCAACAAGCGAGGCGTCAGGGCGATGTCGGTGCGGCTGTTTCGCATGCATGCCTGCGGGCGAAGCACTAGAGGGCGTTCTTCGTGGTCGCCAGGTACTCCGGCGTGGCGAGCGCTTGCATGGAGAACCAATGTGTCGCCTCGAGGCTCGCCTCCAGGTGTCGCCAACCGTTCGAGACGAACGAGCTCGTCTGCGCGCCGGTGAACATATAGACGACGGCTCGAGCGGCAGTCGGGATATCGACCTCGGCGCGAAGATTGCCTTCAGCTCGTGCCTGTTCGAGAAACAACGCTATCGCGTCGAGCCAGACTGGATCCGGCAACTTCGCAACGCCGGGGAATTCAGATGAGGCTTGTGCGACGAGACGCAGGCCTGCTTGCGCCGTTGGATCGTGCTGCACTGCTCTCGCGAGGGACCGGGACAGCGTGAGCAGTGAAGCGAGGCCGTCGTCGCCCGACTCCAGAATCGAATCCCGGAGGAGGATGAAGCCCTGGTCCTGGCGGCGGATGATCTCCTCCGCCACCTCGATCTTGCCCCTGCGGAAATGAAAGTAGAAACCACCCTGCGTGACGGATGCTGCTTCTAGGATATCGGCGACGCGAGCGGTCGAGTAGTGCAGGCGCGCAAACACCTTCGCCCCACCGAGAACAATCGCCTCTCGTGTGGCGATCCCGCGTTCCTGTTGTGCCACGCGCACCTCCGACTGATCCCAAAGCCACTCTATCGGCCCATGGTTCAGCGTCTCTGCCGTCTGGTCCCCGTTCGGGAGGGTTCACGCTGAGTAGCCGAACGCCGCGCTGGCGCTCGCACCGTGCTCGGATGTCGAGACCAACCTCACGTCGCGGAGGGTTCGGCCGCCGATGACGACCTCGGCGTTCCTGCGCACGGACGTGCGAGCGGAGAATCAAGCCTGGCCGCCGGACGGAGCGGGCGTCCGAGAGACGGAGGCGCGCCTGAGCCAGAGGTTCGGTACAGCGGAGCGGCTGGTGTCATTGACGGCGTCGATGAGGACTTGCGCCAACTGACCGAACATGACGAGTTCATCGACGGCGTCAAGGCGGGGCGGGGCGGCTGAGTACCCTGCCTGGGATGATGTGACGGAATGGGACGTCTCGAGGTGTCCATCGACGAGGTCCACGCGATCGACGTGGGACGACATCTGGATCGAGTCGCCTGCTGCCGCATGGGTGAGGCCGGGTGCCGCCTCGGCTGCGCCCGGTCGGGCTCGGCTCGGGGCGCACTCCAAGTCGACGTTCAGTCCGCCGATACGAGCCCGCAATGACTTGGTGCTGACGAGCGGTCCGCCGTGATCGGTCGTGATGCCGATGGTGACAGAGCCCACATCAGTCGTCGCCACACGTCCGGCGACGACTGAGAACCCTGTGACATCGAACGGCCCTTCCCACCAAGCGCCGCGATTCGTGTTCTCACACAGGCTGATGGTCTTCAGCGCCAGGCTGATCGCATCGATAGAACTGAGATGCACCTCGCGGGGATCTCCTGCCGCGTCCAGCGACCAGCGGGGCGGATAGATCGCCTGCTTAACCGCCGAAAGTCGGATCCTGTCACCGTCGACGTGTTCGGCCACCTGGCTGACGGTATGCCTGATGTGTCGATGACCCGAACCGAAGTATCGGCCGGACTCCTTGCCGAGTATCTCCTTTAAAGGCCGCCCATCAAAGTGGTGCATCTCGTCCCTTCGGATCTTCTGATCGGTCTGGTGATATGTGCACGCCTGGAAGGTGTCTCGCCGGATTCGATCCCAGGATCTCGAGCGGCGTCATGCACCCGGACCGTGCCTCGGCTGCGAGGGCTGCCGGTACTTCCAGGCAGATCGCAGCCGCAAAGGCTGTTCCAGACCCAGCAGTCAGAACGAACGATGCACGATCGCCGGCGCTGCCTTCCACGGTGACTCGGAGACGAGACTTGATGATGGTGTTCGCGGTCGACGTGAGCATCCGAGGCCGCGTTCGCCGATGTGATGGAAGCCTGAGAGGGCGAACTGGGTGCAGCGAAGACAGCACTCGCAGGAGCGGGAGTAGCAGGAGGAGCTGGCCGCGAGGCAACCCGAGCTCGGCGAACACCTGGATGTCGGTCGCCGCCGTCGTCCTCCGCAGAGCGAACAGGTCGCCGGTGTGCAGTGTCAGGTGAGAGCTCGTCTCAGAGGTCTCAACTGCTCTTCCACCTCTCAGCCTGACCAGCGTCCCGGACCGGAAGCGCCAGCTTCCTGAAGCGAGAACTGCCTGCGACGAAGCTGTGACGCCTGGTGACTTCGAAGTCCTGCCACTCGCGAGGCTCGTCAGGCTGACCTTCTGCGGCTGGTCTATCGTTCGGAGCGCATGCTCGGCGAGCACTTCGGCCAGATACGTGCCGAACCCCGCGCCGGGTACCACGGCGATGCCGCATTCTCGCCAGTGGGCATCCCGTTTCCACGCGTACTCGTGTGTGCGGCCCTCATTCGACAGGTCAGCGTAGGAGACGCAACCTTCCGCGCTGGCCTCCATGAGCGGCTGCGCGGTGGAGGACTATGGTCCGGCTGCGTTGAGCACCCCGCTGACGCCGTCGAGGTGTTGCGTCAGGGAGCTCGCACGCTGCCGGAGGTCGAGCTGCATCCTCGCGACGCCGTACCGGTCAGCCAGCATGTCGAGACTCGCGCCGTCGCGCCCGGCGAGGAGGAACGGCATGCCCCGGCGCCTTGCCTGCATCGCGAGTTCCGCTGCAACCGAGCCCGTGCCGTAGATCAGCCAAGGTGTCACCGGATCGACAGGGATGGTGCTCTCCCGGAGTGCATCGTGCTGGACGCTAGGGGAGGGGCGTTTCTCGCCGGTCGTCGTCGACGCCCGGCGGGGGGACCTGGCGTGCCGCGCGCACGGCGATCGCGCTTCCGAGCAGCACGAAGATCAGAAACGCCGACAGGCCTGCGAGCACGAACGCGTTCGAGTGCGTGGGGTCGACCACGAGGCTGAGCGAGCCCCCCGTGACTGCCAAGAATGCGCCGATCCACACGCAGGGTCGGGCTGCCTGATGGCCCCGCTGCCAGGCTTCATCGGAAGCCATGACCGAGGCTGCTCTGATCCCGACCAGGTTGTTCGGGCCGAGTCGCCCTCGGGCGGCGCATTCGACGGCTGCGACGACGGCAGCAGCAGCGAACACGAGGACGAGCACTCCGAAGACCATGAACCAAACATACACGCACGGTTGTATCTCGTCGTTCGCGCCGTCGGTCGTCGCGCCAATTTTCGCGCCTAGAAACAAAGCACCGTACATGTTTGGTTTGATTCGACGAGTCTGCGAAGTGCAGCTCGCGATGTGGCGCTGGCAACTCGCCTCCGCTCCACTGGTCCACGAGCCCGTCCCTGGCGCTCGAGGCCATCACTCTTGGGGGAACATTGGCTATCAGGATGAAGTCGGCTGTCTCGGTGCTGTGTGCGGCAGCGTTGGTACTCGCGGGGAACCTGCCTGCGGTTGCGGCGCCCTCCGGCGCGAGCCTTGTTGCACAGCACGAGGCGGCGACGACGACGTCGTACACGGACCACGACATCATCAGCTTCCTGGTGCTCGGCTCGGGTCCGGTCTACGAGGACCACAAGGCACTCTCGCCGTATGCGCCGGAAGTGGATAGCGTCACCGTCGAAGCACGAGACGAGATGTACGCCCTGTTCATGGGTGTCGAACCGAACTTCAACGAGCTCGTTACCGTGCCGCTGCAGTCCGGTGATCCTCGTCTCGTCGACGTTGCTCTCGAGAACTTCTCCGAGATCTCCTACGGCGTAGCGGAGGTCATGGGGCTCAACGTGCCCGACAAGGAGGAGTTCGTCTCGGCGCGATCGATCGTCTTCGTCGTCGTCGTGGCTGCTGTCGCCGGAGCGGCCGTGGCGACGGTCGCCGCGGCGGGGAACGTGCGATGGGTCTGGAACACCATCGATTTCTGGGGGACGAGCACTGAGCAGAGCCCGATCTCGCATGAGAAGCGCGCGGCCCAGTTCGCTGCGGCTCTCGGCAAGTAGGTGAGGCTGCCTCCGCGCTCGAGGGAGAGGGGAGTGATCGCGGACAAGGCTGTCTGGTTCTTCGGGGCAGCCTTGGCCGTGCTCGCTGTTTGGATCGGGGCAAGCGTGTACTTCGTGCTCCCGCCCAATGTCCTGTCAAGTGAGTCGGACGTGCACAAGAACCTGCAGCTGGCATTCACAACGGTCTCCCCACAGGGGTGGGGGTTCTTCACGAACGCACCACAGGCGACTGAGATCGCCGCATATGACGCGGAGACGATGGCGTCGTTGATGCTTGCACCTCAAGGGCGGGTGGAGAATCTCTTCGGCCTCAGCAGGGCGCAGCGGGCGCAGGGGCCCGAGCTCGCACAGCTCTCCGAAGCCGTCGGGCAGTGGCACGAGTGTGAAACTGGCCAGACCCGCGAACACTGCCTCGCCGAGGCTAGTTCATTGCAGCCACAGAAGATCACCGTGAACCTCGCTCACCGTACGCTTTGCGGCCCGATCATTCTGACCACAGAGACGTTCACGCCCTTCGAATACCGAGAATTCGATCTCCCCATGCACTCCATCGAGACCTTCACGACCGTGGACGCGGTGTGCTGATGCACGAGCGACCCGGGCCAGCGCTACGGCTCCAGATCGCCTTGCAATCGTTGGAGGTTCGGCAGCGTGCCTTCACGCTCGGCCGCGGCGCTCTGGCGGCCGCCCAGATCTCCATCCTCGTTTTCACGCCGTTCAGCGCACTGATGCAAACGGTCGGAGGAGCCGAACCGGCGCCTTACTGTGCTGGGGCGCGGATCATCTCCGCCTTCTGCATCGGTGGTCCAGAGGTGCCCTCGATCGTGCGGGTCATCGTCATGATTGTTTTGCTGGGCCTCGTGCTCGTCGGGTTCCTGCCGAGGGTGATGGCGTTCGTTCATGCCTGGATCGCCATCTCCATCTCCACCGGAATCTCATTGCCCGATGGCGGCGATTCTGTGGCCGCGATCGTCTCGGTGATCATCATCTTCATCATGGCTGCGGATGATCGGAGATGGGCATGGTCCAAGGAGCGCCGGCCCGTCGGACCAGTCGGTCGAGGTGTTGCACTCGCTGGGATCTATGCCCTGCGACTCCAGGTGACCTTGATCTATCTCAATAGTGCATTTGAGAAGTTCAACGTCGATGACTGGTCCAACGGATCGGCCGAGTACTACATCTCTCGCGGGTACATGTTCGGCGCAAGCGGCCTCATCGCAGGTGTGCTGCACTGGGCGACGTCAGTCCCACTCCTCTTAGCCGTCATCACCTGGGGTGTCATCGTCGCAGAGATCTGCATCGGAATTCTCGTTGTGACCATTGACTTCGGTCGACGGATCGCGTTCATTATGGCGGTCGCATTGCACGTCGGGATCATCCTCAGCATCGGGCTGTGGAGTTTCGGGATCATCATGATCGCAACCGTCGGGATCGCGACGATGAAGCTCGTCCCGTCCTCCGCTTCGCCCGGTTCTGCGAGTGACGAGGACGACTCTCCATCGATCCTCGGAGACGACGATGCCGCTCGGCGATCGGAGGTGTTGTGATGCTGCGATTCCTCCGGTCGGCCAGGCCGCGGCAAAGGCGTGAGGCGCCGAGCACGGGTGGTTGCGTCCGGCGCGCAGTCCGCACGGATCACGCCTACTGGCGCAAGCTCGCCGTTCCGCTCCTCCTGTGCTCGGTGCTGGTCGGATGCAGCCTGAATCTGGCAGAAACTGTTCCGACAGCGGGCACAGACCTGACCGCTGAGGAACTCCGGACCCAAGATCTGATGCTGTGGGCGGTCGAACGGCTGAACGCAGAGGAGGACTTGACCACTGAGGCTGTCGAGTCGAAATCGGACGCGGGTGCGTTCGACTCGGAGTCCACCGCGCATCTGGTCACCATGGTGAATTCGAGCCTTCGGCCTCTGGGCCCATACACGGTGAAGTCCTTCGAACTTCGACCCGCGGGAGCTCTTGCTGTCGTCCGCAATCGGCTTGGCATTCTCCTCGATCTGCAGATCACCGCGAACGCGAACGGAGAGCTCAGAGCGCTCGTCGTGAACGCGGCGGTTGCCACTGCATCACCATCGATTGCATCCTTTGCCGAAGCAGCGGCTCGTCTCGAAGCGCTCGTTCCTGCGTCATCACTGCTCATGCAGGTGACACGCGGGTCGCACACGGAGTCGGTTCACGAGCGGGCGCACGACGTTCTCCGTCCGGTTGGATCGGTGATGAAGCTGTACGTTCTGGCAGCTGTAGTGGAAGCGATCAAAGAAGGGGATCTCTCCTGGGAGGACGTGCTCATTATCGACGATGGGAAGAAGAGTCTCCCAACCGGTCGGCTGCACCTCGAGCCGGACGGAACAGAAATTAGCGTGTTCGAGCTCTCACGTTTGATGATGCAGATCAGCGACAACACAGCAGCCGACGTTCTCATGGACGCTGTCGGAGCCCAGCGGTTGTCGGCCGCGGTGCGCGATCTCGGGCATCACCAACCTGACCTCCTCGAACCGTTCCCGACGACGAGGAAAATGTTCCAGTTGACGCTCGGCGGCGACACGTCGCTCGCGAACGACTGGAACGAGGCATCCAGCGCGGCTCGCCATGGCATTCTTGAGAAGTTGAGCAGTCAGCCGCTGACAGTGGACCCGGCATGGATCGAGCGCGCGCCGTTCTGGCCACGCGACATCGATTGGTTCGCGAACGCTGAAGACGTGGCGAATGCGCACCGGGCGGTCGTGGAGCTGGGACGCGACGATCCGCGCATGTCGCAGATCCTCCGGTCACCCGAGATCGCGTCTTCTTCGCCGTTTGTAGAACGCGGGTTGGTGACACTCTCGGAGAAGATCGGAAGCTCGCCGGGCGTCGTGGCGGTCACGCTGGTTGCCGTGGGGAGCGACGGTGCCGTCTATTCCGTGGTTGCCCTGGGCGTATCCGAACAACCCGGTGACCCACTGGAGCTCTATCGATCGAAGTTCATCGATGTTGCCAGGAGCGCCCTTGACCTATTGATCGAGTGACGCGACATCTCGGATTCTCGACAACCGGTTCGGATCCGTTCAGAGCACGGCGCGGCTGGCGTTCACCTGCTGTTCCGGTGAGGCGGGGTGTCCGATGATGGCATTCCCGCTGAGGAGCGCCGACAATTTCGATGCAAGGAGAGCGCTTCGGCAATTGGCTCACCGGCAAGTGTGGGGAGTGGCCGAGATCGATCCGACGCCGATTGTATTCGGACGCGATCGGAAGCAGTCTGCCGTCATCGATGCTATTGCACGGAACGCTGAACAGTACGGTTCCAGCTGCAGTTCGGTCTTGCCTCGGTGCCCTTGCATCCACCTCGCACTGAGTAGGTCAAATTGGGAAGATCATGACCGGGATTCGCCCCTGTCGGTAGCACACGTCAGACCGCCGGGATGTCGGCGAAGCGCGAGAAGTGGCCGTGGAAGCCCACGGTCACCGTGCGGGTCGGGCCGTTGCGGTGCTTGGCGACGATGAGGTCGGCCTCGCCCGCGCGCGGGTTGTCCTTCTCGTAGGCGCTCTCGCGGTGCAGGAGGATCACCATGTCGGCGTCCTGCTCGATCGAGCCGGACTCGCGGAGGTCCGAGATGGCGGGGAGCTTGTCGGCGCGCTGCTCGGGGCCTCGGTTCAGCTGCGAGAGCGCGATGACCGGCACCTGCAGCTCCTTCGCGAGGAGCTTGAGGGCACGCGAGAACTCCGAGACCTCCTGCTGGCGGCTCTCGACCTTCTTGCCGGAGGTCATCAGCTGCAGGTAGTCGATGACGACCATCTTGAGCCCGACCCGCTGCTTGAGCCGGCGGCACTTCGCCCGGATCTCGACGAGGGTCATGTTGGGCGAGTCGTCGATGTAGAGCGGCGCGTCGTTGATCCGGCCGCGGGTCGAGGCGATGGTCGTCCAGTCGCGCTGGTCGACCGTGCCCTTGCGCATGTGCTGCAGCGGCACGGACGCCTCGGCCGAGAGGAGGCGCATCGCGATCTCGCTGCGCCCCATCTCGAGGGAGAAGAAGATCGTGGCCATGTTGTGCTTGATCGCGGCGGCGCGGGCGAAGTCGAGCGCCAGCGTCGACTTTCCGAGCGCGGGGCGCGCGGCGACGATGATCATCTGCCCGGCGTGGAAGCCGTTGGTCAGGTCGTCGAGGTCGGCGAAGCCGGTGGGGACGCCGGTGAAGCTGCCGTCCTTGTGAGCGGCCGCCTCGATCTCGTCGATCGCGACGGTCACCGCGTCGGTCAGCGGGACGTAGTCCTCCGCCGTCTCGGAGCCGGTGACGTTGTAGATCTCGGCCTGCGCCGTGTTGACCAGGTCGAGCACCTCGCCCTCGCCCTGGTAGCCCATCTGCGCGATGCGGGTGCCCGCCTCGACGAGGCGGCGCAGCAGAGCGCGCTCGGCGACGATGGAGGCGTAGTACCCGGCGTTGGCCGCGGTGGGGACCATCGAGGTGAGCGTGTGCAGGTAGTCGGCGCCGCCGGCCCGCTGCAGCTCGCCCTGCTTCGTGAGCTCGTCGGTGACCGCGATGACGTCGGTCGGCTCGCCGTGCGAGTAGAGGGCGAGGATCGCGTCGAAGACGATCTCGTGCTTGGGGATGTAGAAGTCGGTGCCCTTGACGCTCTCGACGACATCGGCGACCGCGTCCTTCGAGAGCAGCATGCCGCCCAGCGCCGACTGCTCGGCGAGGAGGTCGTGCGGAGGGGTCCGCTCGTTCCCGCGCGACTCGCCGCGGTCTCCGCGACCGTCCCGTCCGTCCGAGCCGGGTACCGCCAGGTGCGCGATCGTCATGCCTTCGCCTCCTCCTGTCGGGTGCTGCGCGTCCGGTCGAGCCGGTGTCGGGATCCGGTCTACCAGCGACCTCCGACAGCGGCGCACGGGCGCCTGCCCGCACCCCTCGCGGGGCGCTGCGCCACCCTACGGACCGGCGCCCGGGGCACGCAAACCGCCCTGTGGAGGGAGCTGTGCAGAACCGAGGGGAAACGCCGGGCCCACTGTGGGCAACATGTGGACAACCCTGTGGGAACAGAGGCTATCGGCAAGTTTTTTCCGACCGCTGACCAGGCATTTCCCGCTTTCCACAGGTGTGTGGGGAAAAGAGTCTCAAGACCACAGTGAAGGTTGGTCCCGCCGGAGGGTGTATGTGGATGGAGCTGTGGAGAACGGGAACGACGAAGGGCGGTGCGAGGGGACTCGGAAGTCCCGTCGCACCGCCCTCCGCGGCGTTCTCGCGGCCTTACTTGGCCGCGACCACCTGCAGCTTCACGGTGGCCTGGATGTCGTCGCGCAGACGCACCACGGCCTCGTGCTCGCCGACGTGCTTGATCGCGTTCGAGATGACGATCTTGCGCTTGTCGAGCTCGCCGAATCCGGCCGCCGCCACCGCGTCCGCGATGTCGGAGGTCTTCACCGAGCCGAACAGGCGGCCGTCCTTGCCGGCCTTGACCGTCAGCTTCACGCGGTTGGCCTCGAGGACCTGCTTGGTGTGCTGGGCCTCTTCGATGGTCTTGTGCTCACGAGCGGCTCGCGCCGACTTGATCTGCTCGACCTGCTTCTCGCCACCGCGGGTCCACGCGACGCCGAAGCCCTGCGGGATGAGGTAGTTGCGGGCGAACCCGTTCTTCACGTCGACGACGTCGCCGGCCGAGCCGAGTCCGTCGACCTCGTGGGTCAGGATGACCTTGGACATACCGTTACCTACCTTCCGCTGCCGGCGTAGGGCAGGAGCGCCATCTCGCGGGCGTTCTTGACGGCACGGGCGATGAGGCGCTGCTCCTGAACGGAGACGCCGGTGATACGACGGGCGCGGATCTTCCCGCGCTCCGAGATGAACTTGCGGAGGGTCGCGACGTCCTTGTAGTCGATGACACCCACGCGGACCGACTTCGCGGGGGCCGCGTTCTTCGCGCCCTTGCCGCGGATCGGCTTGCGGCGGTCGCCGCTGCTCTTTCCAGCCATAGTGGTTTCCTTAGATTCTGGTTCGCCCCTGCCCCGCCGCGAGCGATCGCGGTGCGGGGGAGGCGTGATTCAGGTGAGGAGAGCGTCCGAGCCGGGGCTCAGAACGGCGTCTCGTCGTTGTAGCTGCCCGGCGTGCTCCACACGTCGCCACCGGCGGGAGCGCTCGGCGCCCACGGCTCCTCGGCCTGACCGCCACGGTTGCCGCCGGCGTTGCCGGAGCCTCCCTGACCGCCGCCGCCGAAGCCGCCCTGGCCGCCGCCGATCTGACCGCCGTTGCCCTGGCCGCCGCCGGCCTGGCCGCGTCCGCCTCCACCGGAGGCGCGCGTGACCTGCGCGGTCGCGTAGCGCAGCGAGGGCCCGATCTCGTCGATCTCGAGCTCGATGCTGGTGCGCTTCTCGCCTTCCTTCGTCTCGTAGGAGCGCTGCTTCAGGCGGCCCGTCGCGATGACGCGGCTCCCCTTGGTCAGCGTTCCCGCGACGTTCTCGGCGAACTCGCGCCAGACGGAGGCGCGGAGGAACAGCGCTTCGCCGTCCTTCCAGTCGTTCGCCTGACGGTCGAAGGTGCGCGGCGTGGAGGCGATGGTGAAGTTCGCGACCGCGAGCCCGCCCTGCGTGTAGCGCAGCTCGGGGTCGGCGGTGAGGTTCCCCACCACGGTGATGATCGTCTCGCCGGCCATGAGCGCTACGCCTTGGGAGCGGCCGAGGCCTTGGCGGCCTTGCGGGCGGCCTTCTCGTCGGCGAGCTTCGCGGCGGCCGCGACCTGGGCGATGCCCTCTTCGGCCCGCAGCACCTTGGTGCGCATGACGGCCTCGGACAGCTTCAGCTGACGGTCGAGCTCGTTCGCTGCGGCGGAGGTCGACGTGAAGTCGACGACGGCGTAGATGCCCTCGGACTTCTTGTTGATCTCGTACGCCAGACGACGGCGGCCCCAGACGTCGACCTTGTCGATGGATCCACCATCGGTGCGGATGACGTTGAGGAACTTGTCGAGACTCGGAGCGACGGTGCGCTCATCGATCTCGGGGTCCAGGATGACCATGATCTCGTACTGATGCGTCACTAACCCACCTCCTTCGGACTGAACGGCCACGGTATTTCCGTGACAGGAGGGTATGTAGCATCTGCCCACTCCCGCGGACGCGAGTGCGTCTGGTCGTGGACAACCTGTACAGACTACAACAGGACCGCCGCGACGCGCCGGACGGATCCGCTCGAGGCGCACCACTCCGGGGCCGGGCGAGGCAGGCGCGCAGTCCGTGCCGGCTCAGCGCCTCAGCGCGACGCCCACCACTCGCGGAGCCGCTGCGTCGCGACCTCCTCGCCGAGCGGACCCTCCTCCAGCCGCAGCTCGAGCAGGAACCGGTACGCCTGTCCCACCTCGGGGCCCGGGGCGAGGCCGAGGATCTCCATGATCCGCGTGCCGTCGAGGTCGGGGCGCTTGGAGGCGAGCTCCTCCTTCTCGGCGAGCTCCGCGATGCGCGCCTCGAGGTCGTCGTAGGCGTGCGCGAGCCGGTCGGCCTTGCGGCGGTTGCGCGTGGTCACGTCGGCGCGGGTGAGGATGTGCAGCCGCTCGAGCAGGGGCCCGGCGTCGGTCACGTAGCGGCGCACCGCGGAGTCGGTCCACGCGCCGTCGGTGTACCCGAAGAAGCGCAGGTGCAGCTCGATGAGGCGGGCCACGTCCTTCGTGGTCTGGTTGTCGAACTTCAGCGCGCGCATCCGCCTGATCGCGAGCTTGGAGCCGACCAGGTCGTGGTGGTGGAAGCTCACCACTCCGACCGGCTCGAGCCGACGCGTGGCCGGCTTGCCGATGTCGTGCAGGAGCGCGGCGAGCCGCAGCACGACGTCCGGCGCGGATCCGGGGTGCCGCGACTCCTCCAGCGCGATCGCCTGCTCCAGCACGGTGAGGCTGTGGGTGTAGACGTCCTTGTGGTGGTGGTGCTCGTCCTGCTCCAGGCGCAGCGCGGGCAGCTCCGGGAGGAAGCGACCGGCCAGACCGGTGTCGACCAGCAGCTCCAGGCCGGCGCGGGGCGAGGCGGTCGCGAGGAGCTTCCGCAGCTCCTCCTGCACGCGCTCCGCCGAGACGTCGTCGATCCGGCCGGCGAGCTCGGCCATCGCCCACTCGACCTCGTCGGTGGTGCGGAAGCCGAGCTGCGAGGTGAAGCGCGCGCCGCGGAGCATCCGGAGCGGGTCGTCGCCGAAGGAGAGGTCGGCGGGGGAGGGGGTGCGCAGCCGGCCGGCGAGCAGGTCCTCCACTCCTCCCGAGGGATCGACGAGGACGACCTCCGGGAGCCGCAGCGCCATCGCGTTGACGGTGAAGTCGCGCCGCACCAGGTCGCCCTCGAGCGAGTCGCCGAACTCGACCTCGGGCTTGCGGCTCACCCCGTCGTAGCTGTCGCTGCGGTAGGTCGTGATCTCGACCGTCTCGCCGGCCACGCGGGCGCCGATCGTGCCGAACGCCCGGCCGATGTCCCAGTGCGCCTCGGCGATCGGAGCGACGATCCGCACGATGTCGTCGGGGCGCGCGGAGGTGGTGAAGTCGAGGTCGTGCACGCCGTGGCCGAGGAAGGCGTCGCGGACCGGGCCGCCGACCAGCGCGAGCTCGTGGCCCTGCGCTGCGAACGCCGTCGCCAGCCGCGCCACCGTGGGCGTCCCCGCGAGCGCGCGGAGGGTCTCGAGAGCGGTCTGGACGCTGTGCATTCGCACGATCCTAGTAGCGGGGGGTGTCTCGACGACCGGTGACCGTGCCAGGGGGTTACCGGCCCGACCGGGCGCACAGCGGACGCACCGCCTGCCCCGAGGAGGGCTGCCCGTAGAATCACCCGCATGGAGGCCGAGTGAGTCCGATGCATCGGCGCGACCCCTCCCTCCGCTCCCGCCGCTCGCGGGCGGCCCTCCTCCTGCTCCGCTCGGCAGGGGCCGCCGCCCTCGCGCTCGGCCTGTCCGGCGTGGCCTCCCCCGCCCTCGCGGCCCCGGGATCCGTCGCGACGGCGACCTCGACGCCCGCTCCCGGCACCGTCACCACGACCGCGGGAGCCGGCAGCGACGGCGTCCTGCGGCCCGGCCAGGACCTCGAGCTCTCGATCGCCGTGCGCAACGGCACCACGGAGGCGATCGACAGCGCCGACGTGACGGTCGCCCTCTCCTACGCGACCCTCGACACCCGCGCGGAGCTGCACGACTGGCTCGACGCCGAGGCCGACAACGACACCGACCCGGTCCGGACGACCGCTCAGCTGCGACTGCTGCCCTCCAGCACCGCCGAGGCCGGCCTCACCGTGCCGGTGGACCAGATCCCCTTCTCCAACGACCGCACCGCGCTCGGCACCCACGCCGTCCTCGTCACGGTCACCGGTCCAGGCGGTGTCGTCTCGACCGCCCGCACGGCCGTCGAGCTGACCGACGACGCGGCGGCCCCGGAGCGCGAGACCGGCGTCAGCGTCCTCGTCCCGCTCACCGTGCCGGACACGGCCGACGGCCTGCTCTCGGCCGAGGCCCTCGCCGACTACACCGACGGCACGGGGACCCTCACCCGTCAGCTCGACGCGGTCGCGGGGAAGGGCGTCACGATCGGGGTCGACCCGCGCATCCTCGCCTCGATCCGCGTCCTCGGCAGCGCCGCTCCGGAGTCGGCCCTCGACTGGCTCGACCGGCTGCAGTCCGTGCCGAACGAGCGCTTCGCCCTGCCGTACGCCGACGCCGACGTCTCGGCCCAGGCGCAGGCAGGGCTCTCCACGCTCCTCTCTCCCACCTCCTTCGAGTACGCGATCGACGACACCCGCTTCGCCGCGGTCCCCGGCACCGAGAGCCCGGCGCCGACGGCCGCCGTCGACTCCGATCAGCCGGCCGAGGACCTGCCGGCGCGTCCGAGCACGGAGTCGCTGCTCGCCTCCGACTGGAGCACCTCCCTCGGCAGCGTCGCGTGGCCCGACGAGGGCACCCTCCGGGGATCGGACCTCGGTGTCTACGCGGCCAGCGGCGTGAACCGCACGGTCGTCCCCTCCTCCGGGCTCCTGCTGCCGGAGGAGGTGACCACCACCTCGCGCGCCGCCGTCGGCGACTCGGACCTGGTCGTGGCCGACTCGCGCCTCACCGAGGCGTTCGACGCGGCCGCCACCGCCTCCGACGACACCGAGTGGCGCGCCCGCATGTCCGAGATCGCCACCGATCTCGCCGAGGTGCAGGAGGAGGGGACCGCGCCGGACGTCGTGCTCACCCTCGGCCGCGGGTCCGCGATCGGCGCCGCGCGCCTCTCCGAGACCCTCGACGCGATCGAGTCGCTGCCCTGGGCCCGCGGAGTCGCCCTCTCCACCGCCCTCGCCGTCCCCGCGACCGAGGGCGCGAGCGTCGTCGACTCGCCGGAGTCGGAGTCGCGGCTCGACCGCGTGCGCGCCCTGCTCGACGCCGGCTCCGAGGTCGAGGCGTTCTCCTCCGTGCTGCAGGAGCCGGAGCTGCTGTCGGGCAAGAGCCGCAACGACGTGCTGGCGCTGCTCTCGGTGACCTGGCGCGGAGACGGCAGCGGCTGGGGCGACGCCGTCGGCGCGGCCATGACCGAGGCCGACCGGACGCTCTCGCTGGTGTCGATCGACGCGACCGGCAGCATCCTGCAGGTCTCCCGCGACTCGAGCATCCCCGTGTACGTCCGCAACGAGCTCCCCTGGCCGATCGCCGTGCGGATCCAGGCCTCCACCTCCAACGCCGTCCTCGACATCGACGAGGAGGCGATCGAGACCACGGAGATCGACGCCCGCTCGCAGGGCCGCGTCCTCATCCCCGTGAAGGCCCGGGTCGGCAACGGCGAGACGAGCCTCGGCCTGCAGCTGACCTCGGCGCAGGGCGTCCCCATCGGCACCCCGACGGGAATGACGACCAGCGTCCGCGCCGACTGGGAGACCGTCGGCACCCTGGTCATCGGGATCGCGCTCGTCGTCGTCTTCGGCGCCGGCATCCTCCGCAACATCCGCCGTCGCCGTCGAGGCGACACCCCTGAGGACGAGGAGGACCCGA
The DNA here is from genome assembly GCF_002932795.1 of Rathayibacter sp. AY1B5. Taxonomy (NCBI): domain Bacteria; kingdom Bacillati; phylum Actinomycetota; class Actinomycetes; order Micrococcales; family Microbacteriaceae; genus Rathayibacter; species Rathayibacter sp. AY1B5. Next base: position 18,735 of record NZ_PSWM01000021.1, on the reverse strand, counting down.
ACGCCGTGCTCGAGGTCCAGCCCGACCTCGACGACCAGCGATCGGACCCGCGTGGCTAGCTTCTCCCTCGGACGCGCGAGCGCCGTCCTCGCCTCCGGCACGATGGTCTCGCGGATCCTCGGCTTCGTCATGTCGATCGTCATGGCGAACACGATCGGAGCCGCTGTCGCGCCGGGCGCGGACGCCTTCACGACGGCGAACCTGCTGCCCAACACGATCTACTCGATCATCGCGGGCGGCGCCCTGAACGCCGTCCTCGTCCCGCAGATCGTGCGGGCGGGCCTCGACGCCGACGGCGGCCGCGGCTACATCAACCGCCTGCTCACCCTGGCGCTCGGCCTGCTCCTGGTGACCACGATCGCCGCCACGGTCCTCGCTCCCCTGCTCGTGCGCCTCTATGCGCCCGGCTACGGGCCGGAGCAGTACCGGCTGGCCGTCGCCTTCGCGTTCTGGTGCCTGCCGCAGGTCTTCTTCTACGGCCTCTTCACCATCCTCGGCGAGGTGCTCAACGCCCGCGGCTCGTTCGGCCCCTTCACCTGGGCGCCCGTGCTCAACAACGTCGTGGTGATCGCCGGGCTCGTCGCCTTCATGGTGCTGTTCGGCGCCGATCCCGAGGGGAACCGTCCGGTCGACTCGTGGTCCCCGGCCATGGTCACCCTCCTCGGCGGGAGCGCGACGCTGGGCATCGTCGTCCAGTCGCTGTTCCTGATGCTCTTCTGGCGGAGGGTCGGCCTCAGCTACCGCCCCGACTTCCGCTTCCGGGGCGTCGGCCTCGGCACGGCCGGACGGATGTCGCTGTGGTCGTTCGCCACGGTGCTGCTGACCATCGTCGCCGGCATCGTCGAGAGCCAGGTCTCCTCCACCGCCTCCGGCGAGGGCCCCTCGGCCGCGGCGCTGCAGAAGGCGTGGCTGATCTTCATGCTGCCCCACTCGGTCATCGCGATCTCGATCGCCATGGCGTACTTCACCAAGATGAGCGGCCACACCGCCCGGGGGGAGATGAAGGAGTTCCGCTCCGACATCTCCACCTCGCTCCGCCTGGTGCTGATGATGCTCGTCTTCGCCGCCGCCGCGATCGTCGTGGTCGCGGTGCCGTTCGGCTCCGTCTTCACCGACTCGTTCGCGGACGCGCAGGCCATCGGAGCGATCGCCATGGCCTATGTGATCGCCCTGCCGCTGTTCTCCTCGATCGCCATCATGCAGCGCGCGTTCTACGCCCTGAGCGACGGAGCGCGGCCGTTCCTGTTCACCCTGGTGCAGGTCGTGGTGGCGGTCGCCGGCTACCTGGTCGTGCTCCGCCTCCCCGCCGACCGCACCGCCGTCGGCATCGCCGCTGCGACCTCGCTCGGCATCTGCGTGCAGGCCCTCGTGGCGGCCCTCCTCCTGCGCCGCCGGCTCGGCGGCCGGGGAGGAAGGCGGATCCTCGTCAGGCTCGCGCAGTTCGTCCTCGCCGCGGTGCCCTCCGCTGCCGCCGGCTACGGCGTCCTGGTCGCCCTCGGCGGGACACGCGCGGGCGGCTTCGCGGTGTCGAACTACGTGGAGCCGCTGCTCTCGATGGTGGCGATCGGCACCGTGATGGCGCTCGTCTACTTCGCGGTCCTCTGGTTCCTCCGGGTGCCGGAGCTGCGCGCCGTCCTCGCTCCGGTGCTCCGCCGACTGGGCCGCTGATTCTGTTCCGGTGAACCCCTGGTCAGAGGTCGTTTCACGGACTCTTGAACCGACAGCACCGTGACGCGAGCCACACTCCCGGGCCCGCGGAATAGCGCCCGCCTAGGATGTGTTGTAGCCCACGGAGCCGCGGAACGATTCGAGCGACCGGCTCCGGGTGCTCGGCTCCCGCCCCACCCGTCACCGCTCGTACAGACCCCGAGGAGTTGCCGTGCGCGACATCGTCATCATCGGATCCGGCCCCGCCGGCTGGACCGCCGCCATCTACGCGGCGCGCGCCGAACTGCACCCGGTGGTCGTGGCCTCGTCGGTCGAGATCGGCGGCGACCTGATGAACACGACGGACGTCGAGAACTTCCCCGGCTTCCCCGACGGCGTCCTCGGTCCTGAGCTGATGACCTCGATGCAGGCCCAGGCCGAGAAGTTCGGCGCAGAGACCTTCTACGACGACGTCACCTCCCTCGATCTCGAGGGCGAGGTCAAGACCGTCCACCTCGGCTCCGGCGAGAGCATCGAGGCGAAGACCGTCGTCGTCGCGACCGGATCCGCCTACCGCAAGCTGGGCCTCCACGACGAGGACCGCCTCTCGGGACACGGTGTCTCATGGTGCGCCACCTGCGACGGGTTCTTCTTCAAGGGGAAGACCATCGCCGTCGTCGGCGGAGGCGACTCCGCGATGGAGGAGGCGACCTTCCTCACCAAGCACGCTGCGAAGGTCTACGTGATCCATCGCAAGGACTCGCTCCGCGCCTCGAAGGTCATGCAGAAGCGCGCCTTCGACAACGAGAGGATCGAGTTCGTCTGGAACGCCGAGGTCACCGGCATCACCGGCGAGAACCACGTCGACGGCGTGAAGCTGCGCGACACGGTCGACGGCACCGAGTCCCACCTCGACCTCGACGGCCTGTTCATCGCGATCGGCAACGACCCGCGCACGCACGTCGTGCACGGCAAGCTCGACCTCACCACCGAGGGCACCATCTCGGTGGTCGGCCGTTCCTCCCAGACCTCCGTTCCCGGCGTCTTCGCCGCCGGCGACGTGATCGACCCGACATACCGTCAGGCCGTCACCGCCGCGGCATCCGGAACGGTCGCCGCCCTCGACGCGGAGCACTACCTCGCTGCGCTCGCCGATGGCACCGCGCACACCGAAGGCTCACCCCGGGCCGAGCTCATCACCCGCTGACCGTCCGGTCATCGCACATCGGAGCCGGCAGCCCGCCGACTCGTGAAGGAGAGAACACCATGTCCACCGCGAAGAGCGTCACCGACGCATCGTTCCAGTCCGACGTCCTCGACTCCGAGAAGACCGTCCTGGTCGACTTCTGGGCCGAGTGGTGCGGCCCGTGCCGCATGGTCGCGCCGATCCTCGACCAGATCTCGGCCGAGCACGGCGACAAGATCGAGATCGTCAAGCTGAACGTCGACGAGAACCCGCAGACCGCCGCGAAGTACCAGATCACGTCGATCCCGGCGATGAAGGTCTACCAGAAGGGCGAGGTCGTGAAGACCGTCATCGGCGCCAAGCCGAAGCCGGCCCTCGAGGCCGACCTGGCCGCGTTCCTCTGAGTCCGCACCCCCTGACCGCTCCGCGCGGTCTCCGAGAGCCCCTGTCACGTCGTGACGGGGGCTCTCCTCGTTCCTCGGCCTGTTTCACGTGAAACAGACCCGTTGAGGCGCAGGCCACGATCCCTGCGGTGGCGCCCGACCGCCCCGCCGCAGCACAGGACCGGCCGGTACTGTGGATCCACCCGGCTCCGGCCGGAGAGACCCCGTCCACTGAGCGAAGCGGAACCATCGTGACCAACCGCGGCACCAACCTCGACCCCTGGTACAACTCCTACGCGGAGCGCACGGCCGGTCTGGCCGCCAGCGAGGTCCGAGCCCTGTTCGCCGTCGCGTCGCGCCCCGAAGTCGTCTCGCTCGCGGGCGGGATGCCGTTCGTGTCCGCGCTCCCCCAGGACCTGATCACCGGTGCCATCGACACCGTGATGAGGGAGCAGGGGCCCGTCGCGCTGCAGTACGGCTCGGGCCAGGGCGTCCCTGTCCTGCGGGAGCAGATCCTCGATGTGATGGCCCTCGAGGGCATCTCCGCCAGCGCGGACGACATCGTGGTCACCACGGGCTCTCAGCACGCGCTGGAACTCGTCTCGAAGCTGTTCCTGGACCCGGGGGACGTCGTCCTCTCCGAGGGCCCCAGCTACGTCACGGCGATGGTCATCTTCCGGTCGTACCAGGCCGAGGTCGAGCACGTCCCGATGGACGAGCACGGGCTCATCCCCGCAGCCCTCCGCGAGCACATCGCTCGCGTGCGCGCCGCCGGCAGGACGATCAAGTTCCTGTACACGATCCCCACCTTCCACAACCCGGCGGGCGTGACCCTCAGCTGGGAGCGCCGCGTCGAGATCCTCGAGATCTGCAAGTCCGAGGGCATCCTCGTGCTCGAGGACAACCCGTACGGCCTCCTCTACTTCGAGGACGTCCCGCCGAAGGCGATGCGCTCGCTGGAGGAGGACGGAGTGATCTACCTCGGCACCTTCTCGAAGACTCTGGCTCCCGGATTCCGCGTGGGCTGGGCTCTCGCCCCGCACGCCATCCGTGAGCGGCTGATCCTCGCGAACGAAGCGGCCGTCCTCAGCCCGTCGTCCTTCAGTCAGCTGGTCATCTCGAAGTACCTCGAGACGGCCGACTGGCGCGGACAGATCGACACCTTCCGCGGCGTCTACCGCGAGCGCAAGGAAGCGATGCTGAAGGGCCTGCAGACCCATCTGCCCGGCCTCAGCTGGACGAACCCGAACGGCGGCTTCTACGTCTGGGTCACGCTGCCCGAGGAGCTCGACTCCAAGGCGATGCTGCCGCGTGCCGTGAAGGAGCTCGTCGCCTACACGCCGGGTACCGCGTTCTACGGCAACGGAGACGGACGCCAGAACATCCGCCTCTCCTTCTGCTACCCGACGCCGGAGCGCATCGGGGACGGGATCCGCCGCCTCGCCACGGTCATCAACGGGGAGCTCGACCTGCTGTCGACCTTCGCGGGCACGGGCCGGCTCAGCAGCGCCGACGCGAGCAAGCGCGACGCCGTCCTGCCTCCCAACGTCTCCTGACACCGCTGATTCGATAAGAAAGCCCTGGTCATGACCGATTTCTCTGTGCTCGACCGTACTCTCGACATCGTCGTCATCAGCGGTGGCATCAGTCACGAGCGCGACGTCTCCCTGCGGTCCGGCCGCCGCGTCGCGGACCGTCTCTCCGCCATGGGCCACCGCGTCTCCCTGCACGAACCGGACGCCGGGCTCCTCTCGACGCTCCTGCAGAAGCGTCCCGACGTCGTCTGGCCCGCCGTGCACGGAGCGAGCGGTGAGGACGGAGCGCTCCTCGGGCTCCTCGAGGCCGCGGGCTTCGCCTACGTCGGCTCGCAGACGGACGCGGCGCGCCTGGCATGGTTCAAGCCCACCGCGAAGACGCTCGTCGCCCGCGCCGGCTTCTCGACTCCGCGCTCCGTCACCCTCCCCCGCGAGACCTTCCGCGAGCTCGGAGCCGCCGGAATCCTGGAGCAGGTCGAAGCCCACCTGCCGGGCCCCCTCGTGGTGAAGCCGGCCCAGGGCGGCTCGGCCCAGGGTGTCAGCATCGTGTCGGACTCGTCGCAGCTCCCGCGGGCCATGGTCGAGGCGTACACCTATGGCGACGTCGTGCTCATCGAGCAGCAGATCCAGGGGACCGAGGTCTCCGTCGGCGTTCTCGACCTCGGCGACGGACCATTCGCCCTGCCTCCGGTGGAGATCGCCCCCGTCGCGGGGCAGTACACCTTCGAGGCGCGCTACAACGCGGGGGAGACGCACTTCTACACCCCCGCCCGGATCGCTCCGGAGATCACGGAGGAGGTGTCCCGAGTGGCCGTGGCGATCCACGAACTGCTGGGGCTCCGCCACCTGTCGAGGCTCGACTTCATCATCGACGAGGCCGGACTCCCCTGGTTCTTCGATGCGAACGTCCTGCCCGGAATGACCGAGACGTCGCTCGTTCCCCAGGCCATCGAAGCGTCGGGCCGCTACCTCGGCGACGTCTACTCCACCCTGGCGAAGCTCGCCGCGTCCTGACTCCGCTCCGTTTCACGTGAAACGGTGCTCTTCGACGAGCCTTCTTCGGGTCAGGAAACAGTGACTCCATCATCGAGTCGGCTCTTGCTCGTCGAGTAGCCGCGTCGCGGCGTATCGAGATCCACCGATGGCGCGCTCTCCATCGCAAGCCTGGTCCAGGACACATGCAGCCCCGTGGTCACCCCACCATGACAGCGGCTGACCACTTCGAACCTCCTTGCCCCCGATCAGAAGGAGTGACTGCCTAGTCTTCGACTGGTCTGGCGGAGACTCCCGCTGAGCTGCCGAAGTGATGTCCGCGCGCCGACCGACCGTGCGGGCTTCGAGAGTTCCAGAGAAGGAGCGTTTCACGTGAAACGCTCCTCCAGCTGTTGAGCGCGGCCGTCAGACCATCGCGACTCCTCATGAGAGGGGAGAGCCCAAGGGCGGTTGTGTCCGCTGACGACCTGGTCGTTCTCCAGTGGTGGATCCCACTCCGCGCTTCACCGTTTCACGTGAAACGGCTTTGCTGGCGGCACCTCCGACGCTCGCCACTGATGCCAGTGCGCGCTATGGGCTGTCGATGGGAGGGGTGAGAGAGCGGATCAACCCTGACCGAACACACTGATGCGCCGTGCCGTTCGCCTTCATCTCGGCCACCCGACCGCTCATCGATTCGTTGGGGCCTGTGACACGCCCGTCGCGCACGAGGCAGTGCGGACTGGACCGACATCTCCTGGCTGCGGTGCAGAGCGGGAACCGTTTCACGTGAAACACTCGGGCCGCCGTTCCCCGGCGGTGAAATCTCGCACGTACTCGCCGAGCCTGACCCGGATGCCAGTGAGCGACGAGGCCCGGGCGCAGCCGGCCCTCGTGAGGGCACACGCCGCCTCTTCGACCGACAGAAGAGCGCCCTGAGCAGAGTTCTCCAGAGATCCACCTACCGGATGGCAGACGAACACCGAAGGACATTCCGTAGCGACGTCGTCGCTATCAAGACCTGCATCAGTAGGGCGCTACTGAACTTCGGATTTCTTCTCGAGAGAAACGTGCCAGCGCACAGGGCTTATCGATCACCGAGACACGTTCTCTACGAGACTGCCCACACCACACGGTATCTCGTCGGTCACCTCGCCCTGGTCTCAGTGACGTGGTGAAGAGGGGGCGAGTACCACCCGATCGCGACTATCGCCGAGGCCCCAGCATCGCCGTGTCCTCATCAGCCGCGGTGCACAGGACACTCCGCGGCCCGGCCGACTCCCTACGGAGCGAGCGACACCTCGGTGGGCTCGCCGATCTCGGCGAGGATGCGGTTCAAGTCCTGGATGGTGGCGAAGTCGATGACCATCTGGCCCTTGCGGGCACCCAGAGTGACCTTGACGCGAGTGTTCAGCCGGTCGCCGAGGTGATCCGCGATCGACGAGAGGTGCCCGGAGTGCCCGCCCTGTTCCTCCACCACGGGACGCGCGGCCGTCCGCGGCGCCTTCATCTGCGCGGCCGCAGCCTCGGCAGAGCGGACGGACAGGTCCTCGTGGACGATCTTGTCGGCCAGGCGGCGCATCAGCTCGACGTCGTCGAGCGACAGAACCGCGCGCGCGTGTCCCGCGGTCAGGACGCCGGCAGCGACGCGAGCCTGCACATCGGCCGGCAGGCGCAGGAGACGGAGCGTGTTCGAGATCTGCGGCCGCGAGCGTCCGAGCCGCGTCGCCAGGGCCTCCTGGGTGATCCCGAAGTCGCTGAGGAGCTGCTGGTAGGCCGACGCCTCCTCGAGCGGGTTGAGGTCGGCTCGGTGCAGGTTCTCCAGCAGTGCGTCGCGGAGCATGTTCTCGTCGGCCGTGTCCTTGACGACCGCGGGGATGGTCGTCAGTCCCGCGGCCTTCGATGCGCGGAGACGGCGCTCGCCCATGACGAGCTCGTACCTCGCTCCGCCACGGGCCGTCACGGGCCGGACGACGATCGGCTGCAGCACCCCGAACTCGCGAATGCTGTGGACGAGTTCGGCGAGGTCGTCCTCGTCGAACACCGATCGCGGCTGCGCCGTGTTGGGGGTGATGTCGGCCAGGGGGAGTCGCGCCAGGCGCGCTCCGGGGACCTCGAGCAGCTCCTCGGCGCGTGCCGAATCGCCGACCTGATCAGGGAAGAAGACGTCGACGGGCCGGGAGCGCGACTCGTCGCTGGTCGGGATGAGCGAGCCGATCCCCCGGCCGAGTCCCGTGCGCTTGGTCGCCATCAGCGTGCCTCTCCTTCATGTGCCGTCTCGGGTGTCCTGCGGGCTCCGCGCCGCGCGAGCTCCGCGGCGGCCTCCAGATACGCCAGCGAACCGGACGACTGCGGGTCGTAGCTGATCACGCTCTGCCCGTAGCTCGGCGCCTCCGAGATCCTCACGTTGCGCGGGATCACCGCGCGCAGCACCTCCTTCGGGAAGTGCTCCCGGACATCCGCTGCCACCTGCTGCGAGAGGTTCGTGCGGCCGTCGTACATGGTCAGCAGGATCGTCGAGACACCGAGGTTCGGGTTGAGGTGCCGCTCGATCAAGTCGATGTTCTTGAGCAGCTGGCTGAGCCCCTCGAGCGCGTAGTACTCGCACTGGATCGGGATGAGCACCTCGCGAGCCGCGACGAAAGCGTTGATCGTCAGCAGACCGAGCGACGGCGGACAGTCGATGAAGACGTAGTCGAACGGCTCGTCCATGGTGTCGAGCATGCGGTCGAGCGCACGGCGGAGCCGCTGCTCCCGCGCGACGAGCGAGACCAGCTCGATCTCGGCGCCGGCCAGGTGGATGGTCGCCGGCACACCGTAGAGAGACGAGAACTCCGGGCTCTTCTGCACCACGTCCGCGAGGGGAGTGTCGTTGACGATCACGTCGTACACGCTGGCCGTCTCGGCACGGTGCTCGATGCCCAAGGCCGTCGACGCGTTGCCCTGCGGATCGAGATCGATGACGAGCACCTTCGCCTCGCCGCGGGCGAGCCCGGCGGCAAGATTGACGGTCGTCGTCGTCTTGCCGACGCCGCCCTTCTGGTTCGAGATCGTGATGACCCGGGTCGACTCGGGCTTCGGCAGCGGCTGAGCGTTCAGCAGTGCGCGCCGGCGGGTCATGTCCGCGATCTCCCGAGCCAGGGGAGTCGAGGAGTCGAAGCCTCCGGTCATACCGGCGGAATCGGGTTGTTTCACGTGAAACCTTCGCTCAGCGAGTGGGACGGACAGCAGCACCGAGGAGTCGACGGACGAGGAGTCGGAGGCTCACTGCGGCGTCGTGGCGATCAACCCACTGTAGCCCGGACGACCCTCGTCACCTCGGAGAGCACGCCGTCGCCCAGCAGGACGACCTCGGGCGGGGAGAGCCGGAAGCGACGGATCTGCTGGGCCGCCGCCTCGATCTCCTTCTCGGCGTTGACGCCCTTCAGCAGCACCAGCTCGCCTCCGCGACGCAGCAGCGGCGCGGTCAGCGGGATCAGCTTCGAGAGAGCGCTGACCGCCCGGGCGGTCACCTGGTCCAAAGGCTCCGCGAGCTGCGCCTCCTCGGCGCGCGCACGAAGAACTGAGACATTCTCGAGTCCGAGTGCGTCGACCTGCTCATGGAGCCAGACGACGCGACGCTCCATCGGCTCGATGAGCACGAACCGGACGTCCGGCCGCACGATGGCCAGGACGAGCCCGGGAAGGCCCGCGCCACTGCCGATGTCACCCACGAGTCCCGGACGCAGGAGAGGGGCCACCAGGGCGCTGTTGAGCACGTGCCGCGTCCAGAGCCGGGGGAGCTCCAGCGGCCCGATCAGGCCGCGCTCCTCGCCCTGGGCGGCCAGAGCCTCGGTGAAGCGCCGCAGGAGCGGCAGTCGGTCGCCGGCGATCGCCGCAGCGGCTGCGGGCTCGGGCTCGAGGGTCGACTCCACTCCGCTCAGCCGCGGGTGATGACGGTGTGGCGCTCGCGCGCCTCACCGCGGGACTCCGACACGAAGCCGCGCTCGCCCACCATGTCATGGACCAGCTTGCGCTCGTACGACGACATGGGCGGGAGCGAGGCCGACGTGGCGCCGTCCTCGATCCGCTCGATCGCGCGGTCGACCAGCTGGGCCAGCTCCGCCTCGCGGGCGTCGCGGGAGCCGCCGATGTCGAGGATGAGGCGGGAGAAAGCGCCCGTCTTCGTCTGGACGGCCAGGCGCGTGAGCTCCTGCAGCGCCTGGACGGCGTCGGGGCGGGAGAGCACCCGGAGGTTGGTGTCACCCGAGGCGGTGACCGAGAGGTAGGCGCGGCCGTTGCGGACCTCGATGTCGATGTCGCCGTCGAGGTCGCAGATGTCGAGGAACTCCTCGATGTAGTCGGCGGCCACGTCGCCCTCGTCCTCGAGCTGCGAGAGCGTGGACTCGGGCGCCTCGTCGGCGGTTGACGCGTCGGCGTCCACAGCTGCGGACGCGTCGTCGGTGAGGGTCTGCATCGGATCGGTCATGACGGCTCTACTTCTTTCCGGCTTGCTTCTTGGAGCGGTTCCTGCTCACGGGCTGCGTGCGCTGCACGGCCTTCTTCTCGACGAGGGTGACGTCGCCGGCGGCCGTGGTCTCCTCGACCAGCTTGCCCTTGCGGCGCAGACGCTCCTCGCGGGCCTTGGCGGCCTCGCTGCCCGGGGTGGGCATGTTCCGGATGACGATGAACTGCTGGATCATCGTCCAGATGTTCGAGGTCAGCCAGTAGAACATCACTCCGAGGGGGAAGGCGAAGCCCGAGAAGGCGAAGACGAGAGGGAGGATGTAGAGCAGGATCCGCTGCTGCTTGAACGTCGGCGAGGCCTTCGCCTCGGGCGACATGTTCTTCGAGACGATCTGCAGCTGGGTGATGAACTGCGACGCCGTCATGAGGACGACCATGATCACCGCGATGATGATGACCGGCTCCTGGCCGCCCTCGGCGAGTGCGCCCTGGATCGACTGGTGCAGCGGTGCGACGCCGAAGAGGTTCGCCTCGCCGAACTGGCGGGCGAGCGTCTCGTCGAGCGGTCCGACGCCCTTCTGGCTGTGCTGCGCCGCGTTCAGCACCGAGAACAGGCTGAAGAAGATCGGCATCTGGATCAGCAGGGGCAGGCAGGAGGCGAGCGGGTTGGTGCCCGTCTTCTTGTAGAGCTCCATGGTCTCGCGGGACATCGCCTCGCGGGACAGCTGATCGCGCTTGCCCTTGTACTTGTCCTGGATCTTCTTGAGCTGGGGTGCGACCTCGAGCATCCGGCGCTGGCTCTTGATCTGCTTGACGAAGATCGGGATGAGCGCGGCGCGGATGACGATGACCAGGCCGACGATCGAGAGGACCCAGGTGATTCCTGCGGCCGCCTCCATGCCGGTGAAGGTCAGCAGCTGGTGGAAGGCGACGAGGAGCAGCTCGACCACCCACTTGAGGGGCCAGAGGATCGTGCCGAGGAGGTCCATGGAGTGGGGTCAGTCCTTTCGAGGGCCCACGACGAACCCGGCTCGCGTCACGGCGAAGCGGGTCCGGCCGGAAGCCGGTCGGTGCAGGGGGATCGAGGTCGGGACGTCGTCGATGCCGCCGGCCGCCCACGGGTGGCAGCGGAGCAGACGGCGGGCCGCGAGGACGGAGCCGAGGACGAGCCCGTGGAGCTGGACCGCCTGGAGCGCGTACGCGGAGCACGAGGGGTAGTAACGGCAGACGTCCCCGTAGAGAGGGGACACGACCGCCCGGTAGACGATCAGGAGCAGGACGCCGATGTTCCTCGGCAGCAGGAGGATCGCCCACCCGAGCCGGACGAGCGGCGCCTCGCGGCGGGGGAGTACGGCGGTCACGAGGACGCCCCGCTCTTCCGCGCGGCTCGCGCCATCGCGGACCACACCTCGGAGCGCAGCTCGGACCAGGGCGCGTCGGCGCTGCCGGGCAGCGCGCGGACGACGACCTCGGTGCCGGGGTCGATCTCGGGGACGAGCTCGAACGCCACGGCCTTGAGCCGACGGCGGACGGTGTTGCGCGTCACCGCGGTGCCGACCGTCTTCGCGACGATGAACCCGAACCGCGCCGGACCGCCCGCGGAGGACCGGCGGACATACGTGACGGTGTGCGGTCCTGTGGACCGCACACCGCGACGGACGACTGTCCGGTACTCGCCTCCGTGGACGATGCGATTGGCTTTGGCCAGCACCGCTGGTCGGTACCGCTCGCTGCTAGGCGGAGAGCTCGGTGCGCCCCTTGGCGCGGCGCGCGCTGAGGATGCCGCGGCCGGCACGGGTGCGCATGCGCAGACGGAAGCCGTGCACCTTGGCGCGACGACGGTTGTTCGGCTGGAAGGTTCGCTTGCTCATAATCAGATCTCCACGTACGTGTTCCGCGGCGCGAACCGGCACCACCCGCTCGGGCGGAGACTCGGATCCTCCGGGAAGAAGGGGTGCCCGGCTGCGGAATCCGCTCGGCCTGCGAGGGCCGCACGGACGACACCGGGCAGGCGTCAACTGATTTAAACTACGGCCTGTTCCGCCACCGGTCAAATGTGGACGGCGCGAAACCTCGATCATGCACACGGGGCACGGGGTTCCGCGCATTGACACGCGGGTGTCGCTGTGGTGGATTTGTCTCCCGTCGGCTCCGTTCGTTACGGTGTTGAGCCGCAGTTATCCACAGGTGGGATCCGCGTCCTCCCGCGCCCGCACAGGCATCGCTCGAGGCCGGTGGACAACCCTGTGGAGAGAGCGGCACTCGAGACCCCGGCTCCGCGCCCGGTCCGCGACGCCCCTGCAGCGGGCGGCGACGGGTCCGGCGGAGGCGGCGATCCCGCAGCGACTTCACAGCGACAGCACCCAGGACCGGAGACAGATGGCAGACGACACGTCGATGGTCGACGCGTGGAACGTGATCCTCGGCGCACTGTCCCAGGACGAGCGGATCACCGCTCCCCTCTACGGGTTCGTCTCGCTCGTGGAGCCCAAGGGCATCATGGCGGGCACCTTCTACCTGGAGGTCCCGAACGAGTTCACCCGCGGGATGCTCGAGCAGCGCGTGCGCGTGCCCCTGCTCAGCGCGATCGGGACCCTCGACGACTCCTTCGGCGTCACCACGTTCGCCTTCGTGGTGAACCCCGACATCGAGCACGAGCCCCTCAGCTCCCCGTCGTCGCAGGAGTCGGTGAACCCGTTCGAGCCGATCACCGCCTCCTCGGCGACGGTCGCGCCGACCCGCGGGGTCGAGGAGCTGCGCACCGTGCCGGCGACCGACACCCGGCTGAACCCGAAGTACAGCTTCGACAACTTCGTCATCGGAGGCTCCAACCGGTTCGCGCACGCCGCGGCCGTCGCCGTCGCCGAGGCTCCCGCGAAGGCCTACAACCCGCTCTTCGTCTACGGCGACTCCGGGCTCGGGAAGACGCACCTCCTCCACGCCATCGGCCACTACGCGATGAGCCTCTACCCGGGGATCCGCGTGCGCTACGTCTCGAGCGAGGAGTTCACGAACGATTTCATCAACTCGATCGCGAACAACCGGGGCAACGCCTTCCACGGCCGCTACCGCAACGTCGACATCCTCCTGATCGACGACATCCAGTTCCTGCAGGGGAAGGCGGAGACGCAGGAGGCGTTCTTCCACACCTTCAACCAGCTGCACGACCACAACAAGCAGGTCGTGATCACGTCCGATCTGCCGCCGAAGGCCCTGACGGGCTTCGAGGACCGGATGCGCTCGCGCTTCGAGTGGGGCCTCATCACCGATGTGCAGGCTCCCGACCTCGAGACCCGCATCGCGATCCTCCGCAAGAAGGCGGTCAGCGAGAAGCTGCTCGTGCCCGACGACATCCTCGAGTTCATGGCGTCGAAGGTGTCGAGCAACATCCGCGAGCTCGAGGGGACGCTCATCCGCGTCACCGCGTTCGCGAGCCTGAACCGGACACCCGTCGACATGTCGCTCGTGCAGACCGTGCTGAAGGACCTGATCACGCTCGACGAGGACAACGTCATCTCGCCGGTCGACATCATCAACCACACCGCGGACTACTTCAAGCTCACGGTCGACGACCTCTACGGCTCGTCTCGCTCGCAGGCCGTCGCCACCGCGCGCCAGATCGCCATGTACCTGTGCCGTGAGCTGACGAACCTCTCTCTGCCCAAGATCGGCCAGCTGTTCGGCAACCGCGACCACACCACCGTCATGTACGCGAACAAGAAGATCTCGGAGCTCATGAAGGAGCGCCGCAGCATCTACAACCAGGTCACCGAGCTGACCACCCGCATCAAGACGAACCGCTAGCCGGCGGTCGGACGGCCCCCGGTACCGCCCGTCGGGAGGTGGTGCGCCCCGGGGCCGATCGACGTCCGTGCCCGCTGGTCGGCGGTCGCCGCATCCCTCCTCGCCTGAGGGGAGGCGACGGTGGTCGCGCCGCGAGGAGCAGGACGCACTGAACGGTGTCGGCGCGCGTCGAGATCGGAGAGACCGTCCTGTCGGAGGGTCCCGGTACGCCGCGCTGCGGCGCCTCGACCAGCACGGAGTGGCGCTCACGGCGACTGATGGAGCAGCGCGGGGGAGAGGGAGCGGCCGTCGTCTTCTGCGCCGCTCGGACGGCGGGGGCCGCGTTCGACGGCCTCCGTCGTGACCGGAGACGTCGTCCGCTGACTCCCTCGACCTGTCGAGCGCGCCTCGGACACGCCGCCTCGCGCGCCTCCGAAGGCCGATTTCCACAGTGTGAGGAACCTGTGGATAACTGTGGACAACCGCCTCGGGACTGTGCGCCGGGAGGGCCCGCCTGTGGAGGGCGACCGGTCGGCCCGGATCGCTCCACAGGGCGTCCACGGGCGCGCTCACACTCCCTCCACAGGGACGGGTCCCTCCGATCCCACCCAGGAGTAGGGGTCTCGAACGTTTTCCACAGTTTCCACACGTGTTAACACTGTTAACGCAGTTCTCTCTTTAATGAAGCCTCGACCGGCAACCTCTCCACAGCGGCTCGGCAGTGCTCGGCGGTCCACCCCCCTTCCGAGCTCGCCGAGCCCGGCGGGTACGATGGGCGACGGTCTTCGTCCGCGACTCGTCAGGGGTGTACTCGTGAGGTTCCAAGCCAACCGCGATGTCTTCAGCGAGGCGGTGTCCTTCGCGGTCAAGCTGCTTCCGCAGCGCACGACCCTGCCGATCCTCTCCGGAGTCCTCATCGAGGCGACCGCCGAGGGTCTGACGCTGTCCTCCTTCGACTACGAGGTGTCCGCGCAGACGCAGATCGCCGCCGACGTGGAGGAGACGGGGACTGTGCTCGTCTCCGGCCGTCTGCTCGCCGACATCGCGAACCGCCTCCCCAACGCTCCCGTGCGCATCGCCACGGAGGAGTCGCGCGTCTCGGTCTCGGCCGGCTCGGCGCACTTCACACTCCTGCAGATGCCCGTCGAGGAGTACCCGAGCATCCCCGAGATCGACGCCTCCACCGGCCTCGTCCCGGCCGACGCCTTCGCGGCCGCCGTCTCGCAGGTGGCGGTCGCCGCCTCCCGTGACGACGTGACCCCCGTCATCACCGGCGTGCAGCTCGAGATCACCGAGAACACGATCGGCCTCGTCGCGACGGACCGCTACCGCGTCGCCGTCCGCGAGATCGACTGGGACAACGGGGACAACCCGGCGCCCACTCAGCCGCTCACCGCCCTCGTTCCCGCGCGCACGCTGCAGGAGGTCGGCAAGACCTTCGGCCACTCCGGCACCGTCTCCGTCGCGATCACCAACCGCGACGAGCGCGAGCTGATCGCCTTCACCGCTGACCGCAAGACCGTCACCTCGCTGCTGATCAAGGGCAACTTCCCGCCCGTGAAGCGCCTCTTCCCCGCCTCCGTCGAGAACTACGCGGTCATGTCGACCAGCGACCTCATCGAGGCCACCCGTCGCGTCTCGCTCGTGCTCGAGCGCGAGGCGGCACTCCGCTTCAGCTTCAGCAGCGACGGCCTCACCCTCGAGGCGATCGGCTCGGAGCAGGCGCAGGCGTCCGAGAGCATCGACGCGATCGTGACCGGCGACGACGTGGTCGTCTCCCTCAAGCCGCAGTTCCTGCTCGACGGCCTCGCCGCCGTCCACTCGGAGTTCGTGCGCATCGCGTTCACGAAGACCGAGAACCCCAACAAGCCCGGCCCCGTCCTGATCACCGCGCAGACCTCGCGGGAGCAGCCCGGCAGCGACAGCTACCGCTACCTGCTCCAGCCCAACCTGCTGCTGCGCTGACCACTCCCCGGATCGCAGAGCCGCGATCGCCCCGCTCCCGACGAGCGCTCGCCCGCCGGACAACGAATCCAGGAAGGTTCACCATGCACATCGGACTCGTCGGCCTCGGCAAGATGGGCGACAACATGCGCTCCCGCCTCCGCTCCAAGGGGCTCGAGGTCACCGGCTACGACCGCAATCCCGACGTCTCGGACGCGGCCTCTCTCGACGAGATGATCGCCGCACTCCCCTCGCCCCGCATCGTCTGGGTGATGGTGCCGGCGGGCGAGATCACCGACGCGGTCGTCAAGGACCTGTCGGAGAAGCTCAGCGAGGGCGACCTCGTCATCGACGGCGGCAACTCCCGCTTCACCGAGGACTTCAAGCACGACGCGCTGCTGAAGCCCAAGGGCATCCACTACATCGACGCGGGCGTCTCCGGCGGCGTCTGGGGACTGCAGAACGGCTACGGCCTGATGGTCGGCGGCCCGAAGGAGCTCGTCGAGTACGCCATGCCCGTCTTCGACGCGCTGCGCCCGGAAGGCCCCCGCGAGGAGGGCTTCGTCCACGTCGGCGAGGTCGGCGCCGGCCACTACGCGAAGATGGTCCACAACGGCATCGAGTACGCCCTGATGCAGGCGTTCGCCGAGGGCTACGAGCTGCTCGAGACCCGCAGCGACATCATCAAGGACGTCACCGGCACCTTCAAGGCGTGGCAGCGCGGCACGGTCGTGCGCTCCTGGCTGCTCGAGCTCCTCGTCCGCGCCCTCGAGCAGGACCCGGACTTCAAGAACATCGAGGGCTACGTGCAGGACTCGGGCGAGGGCCGCTGGACCATCGAGGAGGCCATCAACAACGCCGTCCCGGTGCCCACGATCAGCGCCTCGATTTTCGCCCGCTTCGTCTCCCGCCAGGAGGACTCCCCCGCGATGAAGGCCGTCGCAGCGCTCCGCAACCAGTTCGGCGGGCACTCCGTCAAAGCGGTCGACTGAGTCGGCTGGTGAGGACTGCCTCCGGCAGTCCTCACGGCGGTCGGCTTCTGGAGGTGGGCGCGTTCTGCAGAGCCGGTGACGGACGGCGGTCTGCGGCCCGCCGCCCCCGTGAGGCAGGGATGCTCTCACGGGGGCGGCGGGCCTCCGGCCGCCTCCACCTCGCTCCGGACGTCGGGCGGCGGCGGGCCTTCGGCCGCCTTCGCAGGGGAGGACCGGGCGGCGGGCTTTCGGCCGCCTTGGCGGGCAGGGACGGGTGCCGCCGGTCATGGTGATCGAGTAGCGGGGCAGGGGCGTACCGAGATCCGGAGGAAGGCTCAGCCGGCAAGGGGAGAGCGGTCGGCAGGCGCCGAGACGGGCGAGGAGCCCGCGGGGGTGCAGTGAAGGCCCGCGACGACGGGTGGAGGAGAGGAGCGCGACGTGCAGGTGACGCAGCTGGCGCTCAGCGACTTCCGGAACTACGAGTCGGTCGACGTCGAGCTCGTGCCCGGACCGAACCTCTTCGTCGGCCGCAACGGCCAGGGCAAGACCAACCTCGTCGAGTCGCTCGGCTACCTCTCCACTCTGGGCTCGCACCGCGTGTCGAGCGACCAGGCGCTCATCCGCGCCGGCCGGGACAGCGCCGTAGTGCGCGCCCGCCTCCGCAACGGCGAGCGCGACCTGCTGGCGGAGGTGCAGATCAACCGCTCCTCCCCCAACCGCGCGCAGATCAACCGCGGCGGGATCAAGCCGCGCGAGCTCCCGCGCTTCTTCTCCAGCGTCCTGTTCGCCCCGGAGGACCTGCTCCTCATCCGCGGCGACCCGTCGGCCCGCCGCCGCTTCCTCGACCAGCTGGTGATCCTCCGCACCCCGCGGATGAGCGCCGTCCAGGCCGACTACGAGCGGGTGCTGCGCCAGCGCAACTCGCTGCTCAAGTCCGCACGAGCGAGCGGCGTCCGCGACCCCTCCAAGCTCGGGACCCTCGACATCTGGGACGAGCGCCTGATCGCGCTCGGGACCGAGATCATGCAGTCGCGCCTCACCCTGGTGGAGGAGCTGAGCGGACCGGTGCGCGCCGCGTACGAGGCGGTCGCCGGCGCCGACCAGCGTCCGGTGCTCCGCTCCCGCCTGAGCATCGAGGGCGCGGTCGACGACGACGGCGAGCCCGTGGAGCAGTCGGGAGCCGCGTCGCCGTCGGCGGGCGAGGGACTGGCGGAGGCGTTCGCGTCCGCGCTGGCCGGGGTGCGCCGCCGCGAGCTCGACCGGGGCGTCTCCCTCGTCGGCCCGCACCGCGACGACGTCCAGTTCGAGCTGAACGCGCTGCCGGCCAAGGGGTACGCGAGTCACGGCGAGAGCTGGTCCTTCGCGCTGGCGCTGAAGCTGGGCGCCGCGGAGCTGCTCCGGCGCGACTCCCCCATGGGCGATCCCGTGCTGATGCTCGACGACGTCTTCGCCGAGCTGGACGCACGCCGACGCGAGCGCCTCGCCTCGGTGGTCGCCGACTACGAGCAGGTCCTGATCACCGCGGCCGTCTTCGACGACGTCCCGGAGGCGCTGGCCGCGCACATCGTGCGGATCGAGGCCGGCCGGATCGTCGGCACGGGAGCCGCCGCCGAGCCGATCGCGGTGCCGGAGCCGACCGCGTCCGATCCCGCCTCCTCGGATTCCGCGTCCTCCGACTCCCCTTCTCCAGGCCCGGTCTCTTCCGTCGACTCCTCTTCCGTCGACTCCTCTTCCCCGGATCAGGCGTCCCCGGATCAGGCGTCCCTCGATCCCCTTGGAGCGGAGGCGGGAGCGCATGTTGTCGCCCATCTTGCCGAGGCCGACGAGTCCGATGTGCATGGTGAACCTTCCTGGATTCGTTGTCCGGC
>NZ_PSWM01000020.1:0-71517 GCF_002932795.1 Rathayibacter sp. AY1B5 | reverse complement strand
GCTGTAAGTGAACACCGTGTGCCCGGACAGCGTCAACGGACACGGCAAGCTGCAACGCCAGCTCAGCGAGGCTGGAATGTCGGACGGCGAGGTCGGCGACGTGGTGGATCCAGATGTGCTGTTCAGCGAGGTTGACGGCGTATTGGACGCTGTGGAGAAGCCAGCTATGCACGTCTACCCACTACCCGCAGCCAACTCGCAGCCCTCCCGATCGACGCTATCCACTTCGGCAACGAAGAAGCAAGGGCCGATGCTGCGGCTCGCCGACCTCGGTTGATTCGCCAGCGCACTTAGAAAGGCCGCCCATTCTCTTCGCTGAAGAAGCCGATCTCGAAAAGTGCGTGATGTACCCGAGTACGTAAATCGGGACGAAGAGTGTCGCCGGATTCCTGGAACCATAAGTTCACCGCTTGAATGTCGTACTGCGCCATCGGGCGATCGGCGCCAAGATTCCCCGCGCATATAGCTTCGAGAGTCGTAACGGCATCAGGGAGATTCAGCGAACGAACAAGGCGCACCGACATGACCCCCATCGAAAGTGGTGCACCCCTGTGGCTCTTTGCAAGCGCCGCCGTGAACGAAAAAAGATCGACGTCACTTAAGTCAGGAGAGCCCGCGAGTACGTCACTTGCTCGCCAGAGGTTCGTACCACCGCCAGCGTGTACCGCCACCCACCGCAATATCTCGATCCGCCGCGACCCGGCCGGGTCATCATCGATAGTGTGCTCGGGAAACAAGAACCGTAGTGCACTTTCGCAAGAGCTCTCATCACGGAAGATTGCCGACCAAGTACTCTCCTCGATTGCCGTGATCGGTAGGATGTTAAAGAGGACAGCGGTTAGTGCAGGTAAGGCTGCAGCGTCGGTTGACTCGCTCGCGTAAGAGTTTAGATGCGCCAGGTCGCTCGCGAGGAGAGCCAATGCAAAGTTGCCAGAGTCCCAGTTTGCGGTGAGTAACATCGACCGAGATTCTAGGGAGCTGTTCGGGCCGACGAACTGGCCGGAGTACCGTTCCCACCACTGCGCATCCCGGTGTAAAAGCCATCGAGCCCAGTGGCCGATGCTGCGGGTGAAAAGCAGGTCACTGAGCGCGATGCTCGCAAGTCGGTCGAGAGCGTGACTCAGCGCCACATCTCGCGTGATATTACCGTCAATAGGCGAACTCAGTGCTACAAGAAGGTGCACTACTTCGCCACGAACAGAGAATAGGGCCGGCATGCCGTAATCGTGTTCTTGAGAGCCAAACCAAGTGACCATTAGAATGCTTGCAGGCAGTACTTCTTCGGTCCACCAGTCAATGTCTTCAGCTTGAGGAGGTTGTTCGGCGACGCGATGGCGGAGGTGTTCGAGCACCGTCTCGGCGAGTTGGCTCGCTACCGGCTTCGCCGACTCGTTTCCGTTCAATGCGAAATCGTTTACCTCGGCGACGAGGTTCATCCAGAGCGACTTCAGTTCGCCCCAGGATGGCATCGGCGCTTCGCCGGCGTCACTTTTGAGGGCACGGAGCACGTGGAGCCGCGACCCCAGATCTTGTATTCGGGCGACCGACCGAAAATGTGTCAGCCACTCCTCTCGATGAAATTTCACGTGCGCTTCTATCTGCTGATACCGACGCGACAGAAGGTTTGGATCACCGGGATCACCAAGAGCAGACGAGCTGTTGAGTACTTCCGTCAGATCGACGACTGTCATGTCATCGAAGTCAATATCCTGCAGCGGAGAGCTGTGTGCGCGCGGTGCAACAGAAGGATCGTAGGCGGGCTGGGGTCCGAAATTGACGTCTTGAGTGGCCGCCTGCTGTAGGACGCGTCTCCACATCTCGGGCCTTGCATCTTCGGGTAGGTACGCGGTCCACTGGGCCTCTCTGAACCAATCCGCGCGATAGCTAACGGCCGGATCTAGATCAGCAGACACTACATCTGGCGAGGGGGCCTCTCCAAGTATGGCTCGAATTGATGATACGGCTTCATCGCCAAGCAAGGGAAGAGTTGCGGCTAGCAGGTTATAATCTGGCACTTCTGGCCACTCGGAATTGCTCATGCGATCTATGACGAGATCGAATCCCCGGCGAGCGAGTAGGGCACGTCGCCCCGGATCCGATGTCTCGATGGCCTTGGCCAAAGCAGCTGCGACGAGCGCTTCATGGCTGCGCTTGCCAAGCATCGTGAGGTCGACAGTTTCGCCCAACGCCTGTTCTGTTGCAACGACCTCCAATGAGGTTTCGATTAGTACGTGGGCGAGAGTTTGCGCTCTCGTAGACTTGTAACGGAAATGTTGTTCTATGGCGTGGGGAGTTTGCCTGTCAAGCTGGGTAAGAGCATTTATAATTGCCGACGAGAATTTTGACCGATCGGGAGGAGCAGCGGTTGGAAGTTGCGAGAGCGCAGATTCCAGTACCAAATTCATCCCGTGAACGGAATGATATTGCCTCGCTAAAACATCGAGGTTGGTAACGAGTCGAGTCAGAACTCTCCACCAGATCCATTTCGGTGAACCATTCACCTGGGTTTGCAACCACCGTGCGACATACGCGGAATGCATTTCTCGACCGGCTTTTCGGCTCAAGCGATCGACCTCGAAGGCTACCGCTGCGCCAGCAATCGAAGCACAATCAAGTAGCTCGGCAGCTACTTCCGCAGTCAGCTTCCGGTCTGCATCAATGCGATCAATTAAAGCCTTGAATTCGTCGGAGTTATTGATGGCCAGGTGGCGGACATAGCTGTATGCCAGCCAGGCCGAACGCCCGGGCAGGAGCTCCTCTATATGGATTGTTCGAGCGAGAAGAGGATCGCGGACGTTGTCGAAGAGGTAGACACGGATGCGCGGATCGGGGTTCGAAGATAGTAGGACGGATATTGATTCGAAATCTTTTGATCTGACCAACTCCCGATATTGCCTCGAAGTTACTGCTAGCGGTGCAACAAGTTCGACAAGCCGCTCAAGCACTCGATTGAGGAGTGCAAGCGCGTCGTCGTAAGTAGTACTCCCATGCACGCCGGCATTAGCGGCCTTGTTCAATTCGCGCATTTCATTCATCGCCGGGATACTCAGGTCTGCTGGCAAACCCGGGTTCAGAACCCCGATAAAGCCTGCCACCCTACTCAAGAAGCCCTTGTTCGAGGCGGCGACTGCTTTCTCTAGGGAATTTAGTTCTTTCTGAAGAGCCGTTCTGAGGTCGGAGTCGACCACGTCAATGCTTTGACGCCAACGCTTCACCAATTGCTGGGCTGCGTCTTTTATCCTCGGATCGTCGAGTTTTGGGAAGATGGAATCCATCGCATCTCGAACGCAGTAGCTGATCAAGTTTCCAGTTGTACTTATGGGTTCTTCTGAAATCTCCGAAGTGTGCGCAAGTTGAATTCCCCTAGAGAGCATAGCTAGCCCGCGATCTCCCTGGGCGGAGATTGAGCTCAACGGGCTCAGCTGCTCGAGCAGCTGCTCCCGCCATTCGTTGTCGAACACCGGAATCCCTTCATGGCGCCCTACTGGCGGCTCAAACATTTTTGTTTCTTTGGCAATACTGGAATCCGTGATTGTCTCGACTACCGGACATAGTCACTCTTGTTCGAGAATGAAGTCGACGAATTGCGCTTGGTGGTTTCTATCCTCAGGTGGCGTCAGTGTCACCATGCCGAGCAAAGGTTTCGTTGATTCCGAATGCCAGAACAAGCCATCCGTGTGAACTGCTCGGGGTCAGTTGGTCCGAGTAGCGCCTTGTGAGATCGGCCACATTGGCCCAGGAAGCGAGGGCGTCGGTGATATCCTCCCCCTCGACTAATTGGCCAATGTGAGACGAATCCACGCCCGCGCGATCGGCCGTCGCGTAAATGAGGTCGAAGAGCCGCCGTTCCGCAGCTGCGGTGAGGACTTCGCCCGGTGTTACTGCGGCGTCATGGTTGGCCGCAAGTTGTAGCACGACGAAGTTGAGATGCGAGTACTGGCGGAGGGTTGTCATGAAATCGAAGGTATCCGGTGGACAGGCGATCGCGGTAGCGATGTTTCAGATCTGGGTAACTCCTTCACGTTCGATCGACCTCTCTCCTGTTGTTGGCCGCTGTCCTATGCTCAGCTTATGAGTTGGCCTCGTAATCTATACTCCGGCTCGGGCGGTGGGCTCTACACGGGCACCGGCGGTGGCATGTCAGAGTCTCGCGGTGACGGTGCTTCCACGCTCCATGGCGGGGGCGCGTCGACGCTTCGAGGCGGCGGCTTGTCCACGTTGCGAGGAGGGGGACTATCTACTCTGCGGGGAGGCGGCCTGTCGACGCTTCGAGGAGGGGGCCTCTCCACGTTGCGCGGTGGCGGTTTATCGACGCTGAGGGGTGGTGGGCTGTCAACGCTGCGCAGCGGTGGCCTCTGGGACGGTCGAGACGACGAGCCTTATGTGGGCAATGTTCCGCCGTGGCCGCTCTACGTTCAGGAGCTCTGCAAGCTTGGTTTGAGTTACCACGCAGACATGATTTCTGAGGCCCGCGGGCTTCGCTAGCCGGATTCGATCTTCTGGGGTGTCTCTCGGAGCGCTGTTCGCGAGCCAGTACCGCCCTTCGTCTCGGTCGCGAGCCGGCGGACGGGAGTCAAGGTAACGGAAATCCCGGCTCGACGGTGAGCGTGTGGCCGGCTGCGAGCACCCCGCCGAGGTAGGTCTCGTGCGGAGCGTGGTTGCAGTCGTGCACGTCCATCCCGAGCATGTGCCCGGCGCGGGAGATGCTCCACCGGCGGTGGTACGACGCGGACGGGGCCATGGCCTCGTCGACGGAGCAGCGGATCAGGCCGAGGTCGATCAGCCCCTCGGTGAGGGCGCGCCCGCACGCGTCCTGGTAGTCCCGGAACCGCACACCCGCGCGCAGAACCGCGAAGCTCGACGTCAGGCTCTCATCGGAGTCAGGCGCGAACACGCCTCCGCGTCCGCCCATGGCATCTCGCTTGCCGCGTCAGCGGAATGTCCGGCTGATCGCGCTGCCCGTCTGGAACACGGTGATCCACGCGAAGAATCTCTGAAGGGGACGCAGCGGGAACGCGACGAGCCTCCGCCAGCCCGTCACTAGAGACCACGATCTGACGATCCGGACTCGAGCGCCGCCGGTCGTGCTCACCACGGTGAAATCGGTCAGAAGCGAGCTGCTGTGCGGAACATCGGGATACGCGAAGCTCCACGCGATCCGGTCCGGTCGGTGCGCGACCACGAGTTCGATCCTGCGGCGGCTGAATTGGGGCTTCACCTTAATCGGCTTTCCGTCAGGAAGACGTCCGCGTGCGCGGCCGTGCCAGACCGCGCTGGTCGCGACGTCCTGGTCCGCACGATCGATCGAGCCGACAGTCACCTCCCACTCGGAGACGCGTGCCGGGTCGGCGAGGAACTCCCACACCTCCTCGATCGGTGCTGGAACGAACGTCTCCGTCGACGCCGATACCCGCCCCTTCATCGTCGTCACGGTTCGTCCGACAGGCGCGTCGAACCGGTCGAGCTGCTCGAGCACGGCCCCGGGTGACGTCCCCAGGCGCCCGAGGATGTCGGCGATCAGTCCGCTCGGCTCGGACACGAGGTCTCGGAGCACGGCGGCGGCGTCACCGTCCTTCTTCCTTCCGCTGGAGCGGGTGATGAGGTCCATCGCGCGCCTGCTCCACTCGTACCCGGCCGTCTCATGGAACACGATCCGTCCGGTGTCGGGGAACGACGCTCGGATACCGAGGGAGGCCAGCTGGGCCGCATGCTGCTCCTCCACGGCGCGGCGGGCGGCGTCCAGGTCGATGCCCATGCCGCGCAGGGCTTCTCCGGCGGGTTGGTCGTTGATGACCAGGGCCAGGAACAGATGCTCGAGGTCGGCTACGCGGAGCCCGGCTCGGGATGCTTCCTCCATAGCCGCGAGGGAGAGGGACTGAGTGGTCTGAGCGACGCGAGCGAGCTTGCTCATGCGTTCCTCCTGTGGATCGGGATAGTGGGGTCGACTCGTCTGGAGTGCTTCTTGTGGACGGCCTGCCGGGTCACCCCGAGCGCATCCGCGATGTCCTGCCACGTCATACCCGCCCGCAGCGCGGCCTCGACCTGCTGGAGCTCCAAGGTGTCCGCCAGCACACGCAATGTCGCCACGGCTCGCAGCCCCGCTCTCGGGTCGCTGGTGTCGGCCGCCACTGCCGCGATCTGTGAGGACTCCATGCTGTCAACCTAGGTTGCTGACGTCGGCCTTGTCAACGTGGGTTGCACAAGGCTGTGCTCCGCCTTCTTCTTCGTCACCTTCGTGGTCGCCGTCGCCGTCGACCTGATCACGGGCCTCCCCGCAGAGGGTGAGGAGCGCGGAGGGCCGCAGAGAACAGCGGAGGACCCGGTGGCCGGCGCTCGCCCCTGCGGCCGCTGCCGTGGAGACGACCCGCCGGAACGAGCCTTCACAGAACGCTCGCCTCGGCTCAGACTGGTGCGAGGACGCCGGTCACGCCCGCTCGACCACCGCTCCTCGGCGCGGTCCTCACCGAGAGGGCTGCCACGGGGAGCGCTCCGCGGAGGCGTGCCGTCTCCTGCAGAGGATTTGTCGAACCGACCCGGCCCGGAGAACACGGGTCGGACGAACCTGGAGGCGCGATGAAGGTCATGCTCGTGATGCGGTCCGACGGCAGCTACGCCGGAGGCGGTGCCCCCGAGGACTACGCGGCGTGGGAGGACTACGAAGCGGCACTGAAGGCGGACGGCGTTCTCGTCGAATCGGCCCGCTTCGCCGGCGGGGGCGTCTCCGTCGGGACCGATCTGTCCGCGGCGGGCGAGGAGCGCGGCGGTTCGTCCCCTTCGCGAGCGGAGGGTCCGTCCACCCTCGTCGGGTACTACCTCCTCGACTGCTCGGATCAGGACGACGCCGTCCGGTACGCCCGCCGTGCCCCCCTCTACGGCTCGGTCGAGGTGCACGAGCTCGCCCAGTACTGAGCTCGGGACCCGCCGTCGGTCGAGCACCCGTCCTCCACGAGGATCGGGACGCGCTCGGCTGCGAGTCGGTTCTGATCCTCTCGCGCCCGCCCCTGCCAGCAGGCCTTGACGCTCCGCCGTCCGAACTGGACGCGCCATCCGTGGCGAGCCGAAGCGCCTACGGCCCCTCGAGCCGCTGCGGTCCTCGGGGAACGACGGCGCCGGCACGGGGTGCTCGAGTCAGCGTCCCGAACGCGCCGGACGCGAGAAGTACAGCCACACCACGAGGGCTGCCCCCCACAGCAGGAACAGCGGATCCCACAGCAGCGCGTGACCGGTCATGGCCGACTCGTCGTAGCCGCCGTCGGGTCGGATGATTCCGAGGAGGACCGCCCCGCTCGCCGCGACGTCGACCCCGCCGTAGAGGATCAGGAACACGCCCCCGACCCGGCTGACGCCCCGCCAGATCCGCACCCCCGGAATGCGTCCGGAGGCCGCGGCGACCGGCACAGTAGCGGCGGTCGCCTTCACGAGGCCGATCAGGCCGAGCAGCACTGCGGCTCCGACCGGCGACCGCTCCACCGCATCGACCGCCCACGGGCCGACGGTCGGCAGGAGGAATCGACCGCCGAACGCCCAGTAGAGGCTCGAGGCCGCGTGCAGCAGACCCGCGAGGCACGCGACGGCGAGGCCGACCCGTGCGATCGGTCGATCCCGGGACCCGGGAGGCTGGACAGTCACACCGAGAGGATGCATCACGGACGAGAACGGGGTCCACGCCGCGCGTCCCTC
Source organism: Rathayibacter sp. AY1B5 (assembly GCF_002932795.1). NCBI lineage: Bacteria > Bacillati > Actinomycetota > Actinomycetes > Micrococcales > Microbacteriaceae > Rathayibacter > Rathayibacter sp. AY1B5. The sequence continues at coordinate 63,837 of NZ_PSWM01000020.1, read as the reverse complement.
TCTACCCCGACCACCGTCCGCGCTACCGGGGCGCGTCAGGCGGACTCGCGGAGCACCAGCTGGTGGCGGACGGTGCGGTGGACGTCCGGACCGCCCGGCGGGACCTCGCCGGCGATCATGGCGACCGCGAGGTCGAGGGCGTGCCGCGCGAGCTCGTCGAGGTCGACGGCGAGGGTCGTCAGCGTCGGTGCGAGCAGCCGCCCGATCGAGAGGCCGTCGATGCCGACCACCCGGACGTCGCCGGGCACGTCGACGCCCGCCCGGCGGCAGGCGGAGAGCACGCCGAGCGCGCAGAGGTCGTTGAACGCGACGATCGCGTCGGCGACCCGCGGCCGGGCGATGATCCGCTCGGTCGCGTCCGCGGCCGCCTGGGCGGTAGCGCCCTCAGCGCGCACCACGGAGGCCTCGAGTCCGTGCGCGGCGAAGGCCCGGATCAGCAGCTCCGCTCGCCGGCTCGGCCGGCCATCCTGGGAGACGTCGACGACCATCGGATGCCGGACTCCCGCTCCGGCCAGGTGCTCGGCCAGCGCCTCGACCGCGTCGGAGTGGTCGAGCAGCACCGCGGCCCGCAGCGGGTCGCCGGTCGGGTCCAGCTCGACGACCGGCACGGAGCCGAGCCGCTCGATCCACTCCGCAGCACGATCGCCGAAGAAGCCGATCACCGCGTCGGTCTGCGCGCCCAGCGCCCGGATCATCCGATCGGAGTCGGCGGCGAGACCCACATCCGCGAGCGGTGCAGCGGTGGTCGTCGGCCTCGCGTCCTCGTCGTCGCAGAACGAGGCGATCTCGACGGCGTTGATCGCAGACCTCGAGCACCGGAACGCTCAGAGCCTGGTCGAGGGATCGCCGCAGCTCACCGGCCTCGGTGTCCCGGAGTCGACCTCGACGCCGACGCGACTTGCTCTGGTCCTGGAGGACGACGCCCGACTGCGCGTTCAGCGGGACCACTACCTCGAGCTAGGGGAATCCTTCACCGCGTTCGAGACCGACGTGGCGCTGAACTCCGTGCAGATCACGGGCGACTCGGCCACGGTGACGTTCACCGAGAGCACCACCCTTCAGCGGAGTCCGTACGAGACAGGAGAAGCTGCTCCGGAGTACGCCTACTCCTTCCCCCCAGGAGGCGACGCTTCGGCTGCACGCGGGCACCTGGTCAGTCGACACCCTCACCCACGAGACGGCGCACACCCCGGCAGATCTCCCGGAAACCGTCGCACCGGACGCCTCCCCCGCCAGCTGACGGTGCGTCCCCTTGGGTCGGATCGATCCGACCGCTCTCCGCCCACGCTGAGCGGCAGCCACCGCCATCGAGCGAGAGAGGGCGTGCTGAGGCGCATCGCTACGACCAGGAGAACGAAGGTCGCGAGGGCGACTTAGACACCCTGAGTGACGTGGAGGGGAGGGCGCGAAAGGATGGGCGCATGTCGACGAAGATCGAAGCAGCCCACCGCAAGCTCGTCGAGGCGCTCGAGAAGCACGCCGAGCTCGCCACCGGAAGAAGAGCCGACGCGGCCGGATCGAAAGCGCCGCGGCCGACGTGAAGAGCGCTGCATCGAGGTACGCGGCTCTCGTGTCCTCGCGCACCGGCACGCAGAGTCCGTTCAGCGACATAGCGGACCCACGCCTGGACCGTCCCACGATCGCCTCACTCACGGCGGAGCGCGACGCGCTCATCCTCCGGCTGGCCCGGACTCCGTTCACGGCGTCCGACCTTCACGTGCCGCTCCCCGCAGGGGACCCGTCCTAGACACGTCTCACTGACGCGCGACTCGCTGGCGTGCTGAACGGTTCCGATTCATGGCGTGTTCACCGACGTGCCGGATCCTGATGCTCATGGATGCACGAGAACTGGCCTGGGGGATTCTGGCGTGGCCGGCCGTTGCGGTCCTCGCGCTGCTGCGAACCGCGGGCAGCTGGGATGTATCGGGCGGGTCCGCGGCAGGGCTCATCGCGGGCACGGCAGCTGCGTTCACTGTCGCGGGTGCACTCCTGTGGCTTCCCTCGAGTCTCTGGCTCGACCGGCGGACACGCCGCACCCCGCGCGTCGGGCGGGCGGCCGCGTTCCTGGGTCTGGGACTCGTGATCGGCGCCGCCGCCTCCACCGCACTGGTACTCGCGTCGGGAAACGCGACCTGGCCCTCCTCCGCGGGCCTCATCACGGAATACGCAGTCACGGCAGGCATCGCCTCCCTCCTCGGCCGGCTCCTCGCCACCACCCTTCGCGCGAAGAAGCTGCCGATCGTTCCGACGGCGGCGAATCGCGTGAACCGCTGAACGATCCGGGTCGTCGATCGATCAGCGTGCCAGCAGCAGTCCGATCGACCCGATGACGACCGGCACCACTGCAACGGCCAGGAAGAGGTAGGACAGCACGAGTCCCACCGCCGACTCCCAGCGAGGACCGTCGTGCCGTCGCGCCTCTGACCGACGACGACGCCGGCCAGCGGGAGAACGTACTGCAGCGTGGTCGCGACCCCGATGACCAGGGGATCGCCCCGCCACAGGTGAGCCGTCGCCAGGTATTCGATCGCGCACGACACGACGGCGAGAACGCCCAGCACGAACGCAGCCCGCGTCCACCACTGCACGAATCACTCCTCGCGCACGCCCGCCTCTCGGACCATGTGCCGGTTCGAACTCGGCGCGGTTCGACGAGCAGCGGGACGATCCGAGTCCGCATCTCCGGTCGCCGGGCCCCCCTCCTGCTCCTCGAGCAGGGGCCCGAGGGCGCGGTCGGCCGGGTCCGTGGGATGCACGACGTCAGCGACTCGCGCACCGCGTGTCACTCCTCACGGGATGATCCGACTTCGGCACGCCTCCGACCTGTTTTGTATACCGTCGGTGGCGGATGGCGTGAGTTCTTGCCTGGCTCGGTGAGCCGATCAGTGCAGAGGGAGAGGTTGTAGCATCGTGGAAACCTGCACGAAATCGAGTCTGGGATACAAAAGAGGAGTCCTCGCGGTGACCATCACTCTGGAGCCGCCCCACCCCTCGCCCTGCTGGGAGCTACACATGTCAGCTGTATCCCGCACCACCGCCCCGCCCGCCTCCGGACACACGGTCGCCTCCGTCCTCGACTCCATCGGCTTCACCCGCGCGCAGTTCTGGATCTTCCTGCTGATCCTCGCCGGGGAGTTCTTCAACACCCTCGAGCAGAACTCGGTGGGCGCCATGGGCAGCCACATCAAGGAGACGCTGCAGATCGGCGACGTCCAGCTCACGACGATCAACACCGCCACGGTCATCGGCGGACTGATCGGCCGAGTGCTGGCCGGCTACCTCGCCGACCGCTACGGCCGCCGGTTCTCGCTCAGCCTGAACCTGCTGATCTACACGCTCGGCGGACTGCTCAGCGCCGTCGCGATGAACTACGAGATGCTGCTCGTCAGCCGCCTGATCGTCGGAATCGGGATCGGCGGCGAGTTCATGATCGGCCTGGTCATGCTCTCCGAGATGGTCTCCACCCGCTTCCGCGGGACCGCGATCGGCGCCGTCAACGTCGGCGCCGGTGGCCTGGGCAACTTCCTCTCCTACGGCCTGTTCCTGCTGCTGCTCGGACCGCTGGAGACCCCGCTCGGCGGACCCGACTCGGTGTGGCGCTGGTCGTTCGTGATCCTCGCCGTCCCCGCGCTGCTGGTCGTCTTCTACCGCCGCAAGCTACCGGAGACGCCGCGCTGGCTGCTCTCGCAGGGCCGCACGGAGGAGGCGAACCGCTCGCTCGCGATCCTCGCCTCGAACTCGCTCACCCCCACCACCGACCGCCCGCCCGTCGAGCTGTCGCCGGACGACCTGCCGCCCGTGCGGATGTCCGCCTCCCCCGCCGCGGTGTTCAGCCGCCCGGTCATCCGCCGCACCGCCGCACTCGGCGTCGCGTCCTGGATGGCCTTCGGCTCGCAGGTCACGCTGAACTTCCTGATGCCGACCCTTCTGGTCGAGCGCGGCTATTCCGTCTCGGAGAGCCTGCTCTACACGATGATCATGAACATCGGCTCGCTCCTCGGAGCGACGACCGCGGCCCTCATCGCCGGTCGCGTCGGCCGCCGCACCGCCGTCGGCGCCGCGGGAGTCCTCGGCTGCCTCACCGCGCTCGCCTTCGCCGGCTTCGGCAACGGCACCGGGGCGATCCTGATCCTCGGCGCGCTCTTCCAGTTCTTCACGATGGTCACCAACACGACCCTCGCCACCTGGACCGCCGAGATCTTCCCGACCGCGATCCGCGCCTCCGGAGCCTCGATCGTCAACGGCATCGGCAACATCGCCGGAGCGGTCATGCCGTTCCTCGCCGTCGCGCTCTACGGCTCGTTCGCCTTCGCCGGCGTCTTCGGCCTCGCCGCCGTGATGTACGCGGTGCTCGTCGTCGCCTCCCGCTTCGCCCCGGAGACCCGCGGACGCTCGCTCGAGGACGTCAACGAGAACGCGATCGCCGCCGCCGCCCACTGACCCACCCACGCCCCCGGCGCTCCGGCGCCGGGGGCGTGACCATCCACCTGACAGCACCACAAGGAGCACCATGGACACCCTCACCGTCTCGGCCACCGCCAACGGACTCAACTACCTCCCCGAGTACGTCGCCGACGTCGGCGGCCTGTTCGCCGAGCGCGGCCTCGCCGTCACCGCCACCGCCTGCGACCCCTGGACCGGCGTCCTCGACAACCTCGACTCCTGCGCCGCCGACCTCGCCCTCGGCGGGCTCTGGGTCCCCGGGATGTACGCCGGCACCAGCCGCGAGCTGACCGTCGTCGGCCAGCTCAACCACCGCTTCCCGATGACGATCGTCGCCCGCGACGGCTCCGGACCGGTCGGGCTCGACTGGCTGGCCGGCAAGGTCGTGCTCGCCCCCGGCGCCGGCGGCAGCGCGCCGTTCGAGTTCACCGCCGGGCTGATCCGCGAGGCCGGGCTCGACGTCTCCGCCACCCGCTGGGCGCGCGATCTGTCCACGGCGATGATGCTCGAGCTCTACCGCGACGGCCTCGGCGACGCGATCGTGCTCGACCTGCTCTCGGCGAAGGAGCTCGTCGCGGCCGGAGGCGGGCAGATCGTCTTCCGCCACCTCGACGCGGGCGTGATGCCCAACAGCGTCTACTACACCCGCACCGACCGGGTCGAGGAGCTCGCCGACCGCACCGAGCGCTTCGTCGACGCCATCGAGACGGCGATGCAGAAGATCACGGCGGGCGAGGCCGGCGCCGAGATCGACGCGGTGCTCGCCGCACGCTGGCCCGACCGCGATCCGGTGCTCCTGCACGAGGCCGCCGACGAGATGGCCGCCGGCGGGGTCTGGGACACGACCGTGATCGACGAGGCCGCGTCCGACCGCTGGATGCGGATCCTCGCCGAGGCCGGGCTCGTCACCAGCGCCCCCTCCCTCGCAGAGCTCACCGGACGCGCGACGGTCGGCGCGCGCTGATGACGCTCGTCCTCGCCTCCGAGCAGATCGCCGCGCTGCTCCCCGACGTCGACGTGCTCGGCGCGGTCGAGCAGGTGTTCGCGGACCTCGGCTCCGGTGCGCTGCACCAGGGCGCGCCGACGGCCCTCGCGGGCGAGGACGACGGGCTGATCCTGCCGATGGCGGTCCGCTCCGACACCCTGGGCCTCGCGGCCGTGAAGCTGATGGCCGACCTGCCCGGCAACGCCGCGCGCGGGCTCCCGACGCAGCGCTCGACCATCCTGGTCACCTCCCTCGTGACAGGAGAGTGCGTCGCCGTCCTGGACGGAGCGCTGATCACCCGGGCCCGCACCGCCGCCGCCTCCGCGGTCGCCACCCGGCACCTCGCCCGGGCGGACAGCCGGGTGCTCGGACTGATCGGCGCCGGCAACCTCGCCGTCGCCCACGTCCGCGCGCTCCGGGCGGTGCGCGACCTGGACGAGATCGTCGTCTGGTCACGGTCGGACGCGACGCTCGACCGGTTCGAGGAGACGGTCGGGCATCCGGTGACCCGCGCTGCGGATCCGCGGGCCGTCGCCGAGCGCTCGGACGTGCTCTGCACGCTGACGCCGTCGGTCGAGCCGATCGTGCGCGGCGCCTGGCTGCACGCCGGCCAGCACGTGAACGCCGTCGGCGCCCGTCCGCGGCCGGAGCACCGCGAGCTCGACGCCGCGGCGATGACGATCGGCACGCTCGTCGTCGACAGCGCTGCCACGGCGCGGGCGAAGTCGGGGGACCTCGTCCTCGCGATCGCGGAGGGCGCGCTCGACGCGGCGGCCGGGCTGCTCGAGCTCGGCGACGTCGTGGCCGGCACCGCTCCCGGCCGCGTCTGCACGGAGGAGATCACCGTCTTCGACTCCGTCGGCCTCGCCGCGCAGGACCTCGCGGTCGCCGCCGCGCTGATCGATCTGGGGCGGCTGCGGGACGCGGGCAGCGAGATCCGGCTCTCCGGGGTCCCCGCGGCGGCGGGCCGCTGATGCGCATCGCCGTCGTCAACTGCAACACGACCGAGTCGATGACCGAGACGGCCGCCGCCCGCGCCCGGCTCGCCGTCGGGCCGGGCACCGAGATCGTCGCGATCACGCCGAGCTGGGGCGTCGCGTCGGCCGAGGGCTGGTACGACAGCTTCCTCAGCGCCGCGGCCGTCCTGCACACCCTCGAGCGGCTGCCGGCCGGCATCGACGGCGTCGTGATGGCCGGGTTCGGCGAGCACGGCCGCGAGGGCGCGCGCGAGCTGCTCGACGTCCCCGTCGTCGACATCACCGAGGCGTCCGCGCACCTCGCGATGCTGCTCGGCCGCCGCTACGGGGTCGTCACCACGGTCCGGCGCGCGGTCGGCCAGATCGAGGACAGCCTCACCACCGCCGGCCTGATCGCGCACTGCGCCGCGATCGAGAACACCGGCCTCGGCGTGCTCGAGCTGGAGGAGGATCCGCAGGCGACCCTCGACGCGTTCGTCGCCGCCGGCGAGCGCGCGATCGCCCGCGGCGCCGAGGTCGTCTGCCTGGGCTGCGCGGGCATGGCGGGGCTCGAGGAGCACGTCGGCGCGCGCCTGCCCGTGCCGGTCGTCGACGGCGTCGCGGCGGCGGCCGCGCTCGTCGAGACCCTCGTCCGGCAGCGGCTCGGCACCAGCCGGATCGACAGCTACGCCCGCCCGCTGCCGAAGGAGCGCAGCTGGCCCGGCTGAACGGCGGAGAGCGGCCGAGCGTGTTGAATGGTCGCACCGGCGTCGCGAGGAGGACCGTCATGACACTCGTCAGCACCGAGGAGTCGCTCGCGAGCCAGACCTACCGCGCGCTGCGCCGGGAGATCATCCTCGGCCACTACCCGCAGGGGTCTCGGCTCGTCGAGGCCTCGCTGGCCACCGAGCTGCACGTGTCGCGACTACCGGTGCGCGAAGCCGTGCCGCAGCTCGCGAACGAGGGCTTCGTGCGGATGCTGCCCCGCCGCTCCACCCGGGTCGCCCAGTGGAGTGTGGAGGACGTCGTCGAGCTCTTCGACGTCCGGCTCAGCCTCGAGACGCTCGCCGCGCGACTGGCCGCGCAGGCCGTCGCCGCCGGGGCGTCGCTGCAGCCGCTGCTCGAGGCGATCGACGCCGAGCACCGCGCCCTCGACAGCGAGGACTGGCTGGAGGTCGCCGAGACCTCGACCGTCGTGCACGAGGCGATCGTCGAGGTCGCCGGCAGCGCGCTGCTCACCTCGCTGATGCGCGCCGTCACCGGCCGGATGACCTGGCTGTTCTATCTCACCAGCGCCCGCGACCAGCGCCAGCAGTCCGACGAGCACCACGGCCTGCTCGACGCGATCCGCTCGGGCAACGACCGCCTCGCCGAGTCGATCGCTTTCACCCACATCGAGAAGGGCCGGGCGCCGTCGCTCGCGATGATCGCTGGACGGCAGCGACCGATGTGAGGAGGCGCTCCAGCGACCGGTGAACGATCCCCGGACGGAACGCCGGAGGCGATGCGGATGAGGCGAAGCGCGCGATCGCTCGTTAGCGCGCTCGCCACGCTCACGGAATGGTCGGCCTCTCTCCGTGGCACCGGCGAGCCGACGCTCGCTTCGATCGCGACCCTGCGCGGAGCGACGGCCGCTCTCTTCTTCGGGCTGGTCGAGCCCAGAGACGTGATGGCTCTGGCGGCGGGGTAGGTGTCGTCATCTGGATCGTCGTTGCCGCTGTCGGTGGGTACGTCGCTCCGCGGAGGCTCTCGGTCGGCCTGTCCTCGTCGCGTGGCTTCCAGCTGTGGTGAGCGCCCTCTCGTGATCCACGGCGAGAGGGGACGGGACATCAACGAGATGAGGCACGGCGTCGGCTCAGCGCCCAGACGAGCGCGCCCGCGAGGAGCACCGCGCAGGTCAGCCCGGCGACGTGCAGGACGAGCGACGGCACTCCGTTCTCGGGGAGCAGGAACCCGTAGGGCACCCATCCGTCGGTCGCTCCGCGGACGAGCACGACGACGACCCAGACGATCGGGTAGGGCAGGACCACCCACAGCCGGCGCCACGAGAGCGGTCCGCGGTCGGCGACGACGATCCAGTCGAGGAGGACGAGCGCGGGGAGCACCACGTGCAGGACGGCGCTGACCCAGGGCGGGGCCGTCCCGGTACCGGGGACGAGGGTGTTGTAGATCACGGCGACGACGATCAGGTAGGCCGTCGCCGCGCCGCGGACGTAGCTCAGCCACACCGAGGTCGGACGGCGGGCGAGCGCGATCGAACCCGCGACGATCAGCACCGCGCTCGCGAGGAGGCTGGTCTGGTTCGTGAAGTAGCCGAAGTAGTCGAACGGATTCGGGTCGCCGGCCGCGATGCTCAGCGCGTAGGTGTGGAGGATCACCGCGATCGCGGCTGCGCCGACGGCGATGCGAGCAGCGCCCACGAGTGGGCGGGTCGATGCCGGGGAATTCATCAGGTCAGCCTAGGAGCCGTCGGGCTTCCTGATGACCGGCGACAGACACTCCCCTTTCGGAACGGCGCTGAGCATTTCAGGCGGAGACGCGACCACGAGGAAAGCGGTGACGTCGCTTAGCCTGAGCCGGTGGGGACGTTCTCGAAAGTGCGCAGCACGGTCGCGGTCGCGGCATGCCTGCTAGTCGTGACGGGATGCACGGCGCAGCCTGCACCACCGACTCCGCCACCGGCAACGAACACGGACGACGGCTTCACCTCCCCGCTGACCGGCGATCTAGGCGTAGCGACGTTCACCGGGAGCGACGGGACAACCGGCGCCGTCCAGTTGAGCGCGGCGGACGGCCGGCTGGCCCTGACATCCGACGAGCTCGTCATCCCCGCCGCATCTTCCGGTTCCGTAGCGGTCATGGGGGCGCTCGATCCGATCGACGCGGATATCACCTGTTTCGACGTCGATTTCCCGATGCGTCTCGCGAACGCGGAGTCCGGGAAGCCCTACAAGGCGTGGCGGAACCTCGCAGAGTTCCGCGGCGACCCGACAGCGATCGATCAACTCGTTCTCACGACACGACCGCAGGACGACCCCGACTGCTCAACCAGAATCCTCGCCATCGCTGACGTCCAGTGGAACGTGCAGCCGCAGCGCAATACCCTCGTCGCCCGGGACGCCGGCCCGCGTGCAGCAGCGCGTGGCGAGGTGTCATCCACTGACGGGAAGCCGACGTCGTACGCGGTCGCTCGCAACGACCTCGCAGAGGACGTCGCGGCACGATTCGGCATGACGGCCGACGACCTGTTCTACCTCAACCCGTTCCGGTTCCCCTCGGACGAGATCCTCCGCGTCGGTGAGGACCTGAATCTCACCGTTGCCGCCCGATGACCGCGAGCCACTCGGTCGCCCTCGACAGAGGAGCGTGATGCTCGCCGTATCGGCCGAGGCGCTCTTCCTGCCCCAGCTGCGGATACTGTCGCGGCCCGTCATCAGCCAGGGGAACCCGTGTTACTCGTGCTCCTCGCCGGCGCTCCCGCCGTGATCGGAATCCTGTGGCTCGTCACCCTCTCAGGCGACGGGTCCCAAGAAAAGGTGCGACGGGACACCTGCATCGGAGCCCTTGTCGTCAGCGTGCTGTTCATCGTCGGAGCCGTCGCCTACTGGTTCGTGCCGGTGGAGACGAGCAACGATGCTCAGGGGTCGTTCGGCGGTTCCGCCTTCGCCGTCGCCGCGCTGATCGTCAGCGGCATCATCGGCCTCATCCTCACCCTCATCCTCTGGCTCACGATGCCAAGAGGGACAAGGGTGGAGCGCGACTGACGCCCGGTCGCTGCTCGGACGACGATCCGATCGGGAGGAGTTCACGCCACCGGCCCCGCAGAGAACCGTCGACAGGGCGATGAGAATCGCGCCCTGCGTAGGCTGAGCGACAGATCGACGGACGGAGCAGCACACACCATGACAGACACGAACGCGATCGGTCGACTCTCGGCCGTGGCCGCTGCGACCGGGCTCGTTCTGGCCCTGGCCGGGTGCACGGCACCCCTCGATGGAACCGCCGTCGCCAGCCCTTCGATGACGTCCACCGCTTCCAGCCTCCCAACGGGCAGCCCTACGGACGGCTCCGATGCAACGGGCTCTCCCGCCGCACAGTCACTTCTGGAGCAGCTGCCCATCCGCACCTCGCTCGAGAGCGTGTCCAACGATGCGAGCGGTGATCTCCTGATCGAGGAGCGAGAGGACGGGACGGTGTGGCTGTCCCTCAGCGGGCTGAGCCTGACCGGAGCAGTGGAGCCGCGAGTCCTTCTCACAAGCGCTCCACTCGAAGACAATGACGGCGAGTTGAGGTTCCCTGCGGACGTCGGAAGCGAGGTCGGCTCGCTGACAGCGGATGCCGACCAGGAATTGCAGATCATCGATCCCGACACGATCGGCGGTATCGAGAGCGTCCTGATCCTGGGTGTCGGTGATCCCGGCACCCGCCAGCTCGCAGCCGCTCGACTGTCGCCCTCCGGCACGGAACAGTGACGCCGCAGCGCCGCGAACGGAAGGCACCGCCAGGTACCGGCACCGGCCTCCGCGTGGAAAGCACGCTCGCCGCGCTCCCCTACGAGCTGTCCCGCGACATGAGCAGCTCCCGCAAGAACGAGCAGCACCCATTCGACCCGCCCCTTCGGCCGGCGGGGCACGGGGGAACGCCGGGTGCCTGATCCCCGCGCAGTCATTCTGGTGCCCTTGGCCATCGTCTGGTTCTTCGTGACCTACTGGCCGATCGTCTCCGTGGTGTTCGTCGTCCTCTTCGTCATCGTCGGGTTCGTGGTCCTCATGCGCCGTGAGGCGCGACGTGACGAAGGCTAGGATCTGCGCGACACGCTCCCGAAGGTCGCTGCGCTGGAATTTCGTATCCGTCGGCGTGGTGCAGTCCGCGCCGCACAGCCGTGGCCCTCACGCCACTCGTCCTCGCCCTCGTCGGCGTCGCGGTCGGCCTCGCCGTTGCGCCAGACGTCCCCGCGGGGTGGGTCGTCCTCGGGGTGACAGCGGCTGTCGTGGGATCGGCGATCCTCGGGTCCGCCGTCTTCCTCTTCGTCGACCGGAAGCGGCAGCCGCCCTCGCCTGTCGATCACGAGGAGAGCTAGACGGCATGATCGGCACATGGCCCGGAGATCGACTCAAGTCCTCATCGGAGGATTCGCTGTTCTGCTGGCGCTGGGCGCAGCAGGATCCGCCCTCGCCCTCGCGAACGCTACTGCGGAGCCGTACTACCCGAAAGAGGGTCTGAACGAGGAGTACGCCGAGACACTGGTGCGGGACCTGACGACGGACGATCCGCAGACCGCGGTCATGGCTCACTTCCCAGCATCGAACCCGAACTCCGTCGCGGAGCTCGTCGCCGAGTGCTCCCCGGTCGCACAAGCTCAAGCACGACCGACCGTCTACTCCGACGTCGTCCCGGTCAACGCGAGGGTGATCCTCGAGGCACCCGGGCTCGCGCGCTGCGACATGTACCTCTCCTGGTCCGAGAGCCACGGCGAAGCGTGGTCAGTCCACCTCACGGACCCGCCGCCGCAGGACCCGCTTGCGACACCGATCCGCACACCGGAGACCTAGCCGCCCACCGTGAGGCGCCACTGTCGCGCTGTCCCGGTGGGATGATCGGCGCATGGCGCCGATTCTGAGGGAAGTGCACCTCTGGCCGAACACGGGCCACCCGGACGTCCGATGGTCTCCACCGCGCCCCCCGGACGAATCGGACTGGCCCCTGCTCGAGATGAACGCCATTCTTCGAGGGTCGAGGAAGATCTCCGAACCGCTCGGAGAACGCCTGGCGGAGCAGCGCATAGAGATGCCGCGGGCGAGCATCCGACTTCTCCCAGGAGGAGCATCCGCGAGTACCGATCTCGAGGTCGAGATCTCTCGCATCGTGATCGACGGTGAGAACTCGGTCCACTTCGCGGTACCGGCGGGATTCCACAACCTCGATGTGCGTGCGCGGGACGAACTGGTGCTGACGATGTGGACGGAGACGCTGCGAAGGCTGGTGAGCAACCAGGGCGGCGATCCGGCCGCGGTGAGTCGAGCGACTGACGCTCTAAGAGGAGTCGACTACGGGGAACCGCGTCGCGGGCCCTGGAAGCAGAACCCGGCTCGATCGCATCGCATGCGGCTGATCGGCGTGCTCGAGGACGACGGCTACTTCCGTCTCCGTGTCGAAGTGGAGCACCTGGGCGGAGGGCGTCCGCCGGTGCTGTCCGAGACGATAGTCGGCGACTCCACCTTCTGGTCGTTCGATCGCGCTGCACGAGACCTGCGGTGGACGTCGAGCTCCTCCGTTGAAGGCGTATCGATTCCCGGCATCCTGCTCGGCGACCGAGGACGGTTCACCCTCGACGTCGCCACCGGTGCGGTCCACCAGAGCAGAGGGTTCACGACGCCGCTGCCGATCGAGTCGACCGGTCCCGCCGTCGGGGCGGGCTTCCGTTTCATCGAGCAGCCCGCTGACGACGTCTACGTCGGGTGGGGAGGAGGAGGCCCGGTGAACGATGTTCCCGCGGAATATCTCGCCGAGGTCGACCGGCTTGCTGACCGGCTCTGCTCACCCGAGTGGAAACGGTGGTGGCGCCTAGTCGGCGTGGACCACGTGAGTGGGTACGTCAACTACGAGCCACCGCGCGAGACGCCGATCGTCCGACTCGTGAACACAACACTGACAATGATCGTCAGGCGTTCTGTCGCAAAGATTCCTACCGGACCGAAAGCAGAACAGCTAGCTCGGCAAGACCTAGAAGCCGCGCTCACCCGTCTGGCCGCACGCCAGAACGTCGAGCTTCCTCCGCTCTGAACCAGACGCGAGTCATGCGCATACACCTCCACCTCAGAGGCCGAGCACAGCTGGGCGCTGCACACCCACAGCTACTGGAGACGTCGACCGGGACCGCCGCGTCTCGTGACCGATCAACCATCCCCGTACTGAACGCCGATCCATCATCTTCTCGTTCCTCTACCGTGCGGTGATCACCGCACCGCGCATCCCGAGCGCCTGGAGGTCGACCCCCGTCGAGGAGACGATTGCCTCTCCGGTAGTGCCGTCGTAGACGACGGTGTAGACGTCCCACTTGTTAGCCGGAAACCCGTAGGGCGCGTCGTTCACGACAGGGGCGTGGACGCTCAGAGCCCACATCAGCGCCTCCGGTGAGATTCGAGTGTCGCCGCCGAGTCCCGGGGCGCAGGAGGACAGCTCCGCATACGTCGCCCGCACCGCGTAGATCGGGTACTGCGTCTTCTCCTCCGCGCTGAGCGTCGAGAGGCGACTTCCGGCGCCGTCGGCCAGGTCGAGCGCCGGGTTCGTCAGCTGCTGGACGTCGATCATCGGCCCGTAGGCGGTGTCATCAGTCGGCGGGCACGTCGGGGCCTCCGTCAGGAGTGACGACGGCTGGGGGTCCCGAGTCGAGGCCGGTGCCGCCTGCGTCTCAGTCGAGGTGGGCGTCGTACTCGCGGTTGCGTCGATGGTGACGGGGCCGGAGCGGATGCGCAGCGTGGTCGTGGTCTGCGTGAGGCTCACGTCCTCGGCGCCCAGCACGTCCACCAGCCACTGCTCGCCGTCAGTGCAGGCGACGAACGTCGTCGCAGGGCCTGCGGTGACGACCCAGACGGAAGGCTGCAGGCCGGCCGCTTGCAGATCGTAGGTGAGCCCGTTGCAGGGCTCGTTCACGCTGAGCTTCGATCGGCCGTCGATGCTGACGATGTGGAAGGCGACCGGATGATCGAGCACCCATCCGCCTGATCCTTGATCACCGATGACCGCGGTGCTCTCGTAGGTGAGCTTCGTCACGTCTTCGGCTCGCAGCTGCTCACCCGGGACCTGCGATGACGGCGGTGCGCCGGACACGGTGGCGCTCGTCGCGCATCCGCCGAGGAGGAGCGCCCCGGAGAGGCAGAGGATGCTGAAGGGAAGGGGTCTCGCACGTCTGGTGATCACTGGTCGACTCCGTCCTGGTTCATGGGCAGGTCAGTGCAGTCGACCGGGGTGCTCATCCCCGTGAATATCCGGATCCCCCCGCCCTCCTGACACACCTGGGTTCCGGCGAGGGAGAACAGTGCAGCGTCCGTCCCGTCTGTGATGCCGTCGGTACCCGACCCCAGGAGTGCAGCGCATGCCGCGGCGAGTGACTCGATGGGCTCTTCTGCCGTCGTTCGGATCTCGCCCGACAGTGCGACGCCCTGCCCGTCCTGTTCCCAGCAGGTGACGGGCGCCGCGACCGGAGTGCCGCGGTCCGTCGTCACCGCAGTGACGACTGTCGCGCTGAGGACCGCGCCCGCGATGCCGGCGAGCGTCACCGCCGCGGCCTGGCCGAAACGTCGGCGGCGGCGGATCCGTTGCGCGAGGCGTGCGCTGATGCGCTCGAGCTGCTCATCGCTCAGGTCACGACTGTCCATGGTCCTCTGTCCGTTCCGTCAGGGTTCTCGTCAGGGAGGCCCTCACGCGCGAGAGCCGGTTGCGGACCGTCCCGTGGGACAGGCCGAGGGAGGCGGCGGCATCGCTGTAGCTGAGGTCGTCCTCGATGCACGCCGTCCAGATCGCGCGGTCGGTCGCACTCATCTGCTCGACCAGACGCCGCACGTCGAGCAGCCGGTCGCTCGTCTCCGCGTCGACGCCGCGAGAAGCGGTGTCGTCGGAGAGGGGCTGGTGGCGCCGGCGCTGCTCGCGGCGGTTGGTCGAGGAGCTGAGATTCCGCGCCGTCACCAGAAGCCACGGCAGCACCGACTCCCCCGCGATGCGCACGCTCGAGCGGCGCTTCCAGAGCAGGAGGAAGCTCTCCTGAACGACGTCCTCCGCCTGGCCGGCGTCCACGAGGAAGCTCCTCGCAGCCCGATGGACCGCGCGGCCGTGCATCCTGAAGAGAGCGTCCAACCCCGAAGGGTCACCGCCGCGCAGACGATCCACCAGCGTCGCCTCAGCAGCACCGACCATCCGACATCACCCCCTCAGTAGTGAATGCCCTCAGAGCACGGATTCGTCTCAGGCGTCACGGACCAACATCACCAGTCGCCTTCGAGGTAGACGATGCGCGTGCCGGCTCGGGCGCCACCGGTCATCCGGTGAGGTGTCCCGACCGGTCTCCAGCCGTGTCCAGCGCAGAGCTCGAGCACACGATCGAGGTCTGAGACCGTCAGCGCGATGTGCACCGTGCCGACCTGTGCGGGCGAGCCGGCGGACTCGAGCGGTCGAGGCGGGTCGTACTGCAGCAGCTCCACCCGGTGGGGGCCGAGGGTCACCGTCGCTGCGCGGAACGTCTCGCGGGCGAGCGTCTACAACCGGGGCGAGCAGCTCACCGCCTCCGGGGTCATCACCGGGTTCTCGGCCCTGGTCGATCCCGGCAAGGTGGGGCTCGACGTCTGCGCCCTGGTGTTCGTGACGGTGCACCCGCAGTCGTGGCACCGGTTCCGCGAGGGCATCCTCCAGATGCCCGACGTCGAGTACTGCTGCATCACGACCGGCGAGCACGACGCGATGCTCCTGGTCCGCTCGCTCGACATCGGCGGCGTGCACGACTTCGTCACCGGCGTGGTCGCGGCCCGGCCCGAGGTGAAGTCGGTGGTCTCGGTCGTCGTGCTCGACGAGGTGGTGCGCAAGGCCTACCTGCTGCCCTCCGACATCCCCGACCGCTCCGGATCGACGAACCGGCTCGGCATGACGCGGTTCACCACCGCGGGGAACGGCCGCGACGCGGCGCGCTGAGCGTCAGACCTCGACGCAGATGCTGACGTGGTCGTCGCCGTCGATCTCGAACTCCTCGACGAGCCGCAGCAGGCCTTCGCCGTCGAGCTCGACACGGCTGCCGCCGGTGCCGCTGACCACGGTCCCGCCGTCGATCAGCTGATGCACGAACGAGACCTGCAGGGCGTCGCCGGTGCGCGTGCCCACGAACCGGCCGAAGGTCACGGTGTCGCCGGCGTAGTCGCCCCAGACCACTCCGTCGCGCTCGGAGTAGTGGAACCGCGACGGCGACTCCGGGTCGACCGCGCTGTTGGTCGAGGAGGTCATCACGAACTCGCGGCCGTCGAGACTGGGGGCGGTGGTGGCGTCGTTCACGTCATGGAGCATGCCGGAGTGGTCGGGGTGTCCTGGCCGCGGGCCGATTTCGTCTCATCCTTCGGGTCTCGAACCCGTGGAATTGGACGAAAGTGTCGTCACGGCGTCCCTCCACGGTTCATTCGTCTGCGGTCGCGGACCGACCGACGTCGCTCGGATCGAGCCGAAGGCCCTCCGGCGTGGAGCGGGCGACTCCACGGACAGGACGTCGTCCGGTGTCTGCGAGGCGTCCGGACCTCCCCGGCCGGCTCGATGCTCCAGCGATTCGTCCGCGATCGGATTCTTTCGCGTACTCTCAAAACCCGTACGGGGAATGAATCGGGGCTCATTCGCAGCCGATTCGTATTCAGCATCTTGGGGGCGCAATGGATCCGCAGCAATCGGTGAAGAGTGATCGCGCCCTGTGCGCCCACGCGAGGAGCGACGGATGACGGGCTCAAGCACGGCAGGCGCCGTGGTGAAGCGCCCCGAGTCGCGAGAGTGGATCGATTTCGCCAAGGGCGTCGCGATCAGCCTCGTCGTGCTCTACCACTCGTCGCTGTTCCTGGGATTCTTCGACCTCGCGGGGTACGTCCCGAAGCTCCGCACGGTGCTGCTCTACTTCCCCATGCCCGTGTTCTTCTTCATCGCGGGCCTCACGGCCGCCCGGATGCTGACGTGGACGTTCGCCGAACTGTGGCGCCGCCGGGTGCTCGCGCTGGTGTACCTCTACCTGCTGTGGTCGTTCATCCGGGTCGCCTTCTACCTCGTCGTCCCGTTCTCACGGTCGGAGGCGACCTCGCCGACGGACCCGCTCAACGTGCTGGTGCTCCCCATCCTGCCGTCGAGCAGCTACTGGTTCATCTGGGCTCTCGCGATCTTCAGCATCCTCGCCTGGCTGATCCGCAAGGTGCCCCGGTGGATCCAGCTCTCCGTGGCCGGACTGCTCGCCGTCGCGGCGACGACCACCGGCCTGCTGGACACCGACAACATCGGCTGGGACCGGGTCCTCCAGAACTTCCTCTTCTTCCTCGTGGCGATGTTCATCCCCCGCACGTTCTACCGCTTCGCCGCTCGCGTGAAGCTCTGGCAGGCGCTCGCGCTCGCGGTGTCCTACCTCGGCATCATCGCGGTGATCGTCGTTTTCGACGCGAACCGCATTCCGGGCGTCATCCTGATAGCCAGTTCGGTCGCGATCATCGCGGGCATCGCCGGCTCCCAGTACCTCGTCAAGGTCCGCGCACTGAAGATCTTCGTCACCATGGGGCAGCAGAGCTTCCAGATCTATCTCCTGCACCTCTTCGTGATCGCTGTCGTCGTCGCGTTCGTCCCCCTGCTCGGCGAGACGAATGTCCCACCCCTCCCGGCGACGGTCTTCCCGGTCGCCCTGACGGTGTTCTCCCTCTGGGCGTCGCTGTTCCTCTTCCAGTCGCTGCGCCGCTTCTCCTGGTTGTGGGTGAGCCCGTTCAGCACCGGCAAGTCCCAGAAGAAGCGCCTCGCCGCCAAGACTGCGAGATCAGCCGGGGTCCAGCCCACCGCGGTCGAGTCCGCAGCTCCTCTCACCTCGGCCGACGAGCCCGCTGACGCAGGGAGTGCGGGCAGACCCGAGAAGGACTGACCGGCGAGCACCTTCCGGGCGACTCCCCGGGCGGCCCTTCTGCAGGCCCGAGTCGTCTCGGGCGCTGGTGAGTCCGCGTCAGACCGGGCCGGCCCGCGCTGATCGGTCTCGGGCGAGCCGAGGGAGCAGTCGGACGAGGACGACCATGCCGACGAGTTCCACGAGAGTCTGCGTGACGACGACGACCGGCGCGAGCGCGAGCGGCGCCGGGAGCGCGAGTGCGAGGGGCAGCACGACGAGCGAGTTGCGGGTCGCGCCGCTGAACACGAGGGCGCGCGTCGCGGGCACGTCGAGTCGGAAGACGCGTCCAGCACCCAGCCCCAGAGCGGTCATGACCACGAGGAATCCGGCGTAGAGCGGCACGAGGACGAGAAGCCGGCCGGCCGAGGCGCCCACGGCGCCGGCCTGAGAGGCGACGACGGTGAAGAGCGTGGCCGTCATCAGCGGCACCATGAGCCCGAGCATCGTGGACTCGACGATCCGTCCGGCTCTGTGTCGGCGCGCCAGGGCCTGCACCAGACCGGCCGCGGACAACGGCACCACGATCAGCAGAAGGAACGCCCGCACGAACGGACCGGCGTCGACCACCGCCACCCCCGCAGGACCGATGACGAGCAGCAGATAGACGGGGAGGAGGAGGATCTGCGCGAGCATCAGCAGCGGTGCGGCGGCGAGCAGTCGGTCGGACGCTCCTCCGGCGAGGCCGGCGAACACGATCACGTAGTCGATGCACGGCGTCAGGAGCACCAGCAGGACCCCGAACAGCAGCACCGGAGTGTCGGCGACGAATCGGGACAGCCCGTAGGCGACGAGCGGCACGACGACGAAGTTCAGCACCCCGACCGCGGCGAGGAAGCGGCCGTCGCGCAGAGACCGTCCGATCGCGGCGAACGGGACCCCGAGGAACGTGGCGAACAGCAGCAGCGCGAGCACCGGTTCGATCGCGACATCGAGGTGGTGCGCGGCGGGCAGCAGCAGTCCGAGAGCGGCGCCGGCGGCGATCGCCGCGAGGTAGAGCGGGATCTGGCGGTGCTCGAGCCAGGCGACGAGCGCTCTCACGACAGCAGGCCGGCGAGAAGGAGGGGCACGGGTGCAACGGTAGAGGCTCGCCGCCCGGCTCACCGACGTGGCCGAGACCACCCGCGAACCGCCGGCGCTGACCTGATCGCGCGTCGAGCGGAAGCACCGCCGCACAGTGAGTCCGCTGACGAGCGCGACCTGGCGCGCCCGGGCGGATGATGGTCGGGTGAACCGCACCGATCGTCTCTACGGGCTCGTCGAGGAGCTGAGGGCGGTCTCGCCCCGGCCGCGGAGCGCGCGCCGTCTCGCCGAGCGGTTCGAGGTGTCGGTGCGGACCATCGAGCGGGACCTGTCCGCGCTGCAGCAGGCGGGTCTGCCGATCTGGGCGGAGCCCGGCCGCACGGGCGGCTACGTCATCGACGCGTCGGCGACCCTCGGTCCGGCCGGGTTCACGCTGGAGGAGGCCGTCGCCGTGCTGATCGGCCTCAGCGCGCTGCGGCGCAGTCCGTTCCGGCAGGCGGCCCGGACCGCCGCCCGGAAGACGCTCGCGGTCCTGCCCGACGACGTGGCCGCCCGCGCCGGCGCGGTCGCCTCCCGGGTGCACTTCCTCGAGAGCGAGGAGGAGGCGCCCGTCCCGGCGGAGTTCGCGACGGCCCTCCGAGCGGATCGTGTCGTCCGGCTCCGCTACCGCGACAGCAGCGGTGCGGAGTCGGTCCGCGACGTCGAACCGCTGGGCTCGATCGGGAAGGAGGAGCACTGGTACCTGATCGCGTGGTGCCGGCTGCGCGAGGGGGTCCGGGCGTTCCGCGGCGACCGGATGCTGTCGGTCGAGGTGACCGACGAGCGGCCTCCGCAGCGCACCCTCCGAGCCGAGGACCTCGCGCTCCAGTACGGACGACTGCGGTCCGTCGTCGACGACTGACCCGCTCCGGGGACGCCGACGACCGCCGCGGACCTCGCGGAGACGAGGACGATCTGCGGAAACACCGACAGGACGGTGTCGCGACGACCGGCGAGCCTGGTGCCTCCACCTCGTCCCCGCCCCTGAAGGAGCCCCATGCCGTTCACCTCCCTCCGCCTCGTCACCGACGACCTCGACGGCCTCGTCGTCTTCTACGAGCAGGTCATCGGCCGTCCGGCCGAGCGCCCGGCGCCGGTCTTCGCGCAGTTCACCGGAGCGGGCGCGACCCTCGCGATCGCCCACACCACGACCGTCGGGATGCTCGACGGCGCCGTCGTCCCCGCGTCGAACCGCTCCGCGCTGCTCGAGTTCGAGGTGCCCGACGTCGACCGCGCCTTCGCCGAGCTCGCACCCCGGAGCGAGGACGTGGTGCTCCCGCCGAGCACCATGCCGTGGGGCAACCGCTCCGCCCTCGTCCGCGACCCGGACGGGAACGTCGTCAACCTGTTCAGCAGGCCCGCAGGCTGACCGGTCGCGTTCCGTCGGCCGCGCCCGCTGGGCCCTGCCCGAGTGGCGGCCCGACGACCGGAGTGGGTCGCGACGCGTTTCAGAGAGCCGTTCCCCGCCGGGACGGCGTCATGAAGCGCTGCCGGGCGCTGCGAGCTCGCCCGTGAGGTACTGCGCTCGACCGAAGCCGAAGGACCAGTCCGCCGCGGTGTTCTCGACGAAGCCGACGACGAGGTCGGCGCCGTCGACGCCGATCTCCTCCAGCGCGGCGGCGAGTGCGGCGAAGAACGTCTGCTTCTCGTCCGTGGTGCGCCCGGTCTGAGTGAAGATCTGGATGACCACGACCTGCTCGGACCTCTCGATGCCGAGACCGACGTCGAGGGCGGTGAGCCGGCCGGGCTTGTGCTCGGTGACGATCTGGAAGCGGTCGCGCTCCGGGAGGCCGTAGACCTCGACGAGGGTGCGCATCAGCGCGTCGCCGAGTGCGGTGATCTGCTGGTCGGAGCGGCCCTCGATCAGGTCGATGCGGATGAGCGGCATGGTGATTCCTTCGGGTCCGGGGAGGTCGTCGCACCGTAGCGTGCGGCCTGCGCCGACCTCTGCCCCTCCCCTGCGTCTCCTCTCAGCCGGGCGGCGTCGGAAGGATCGGGCAGCCTCTCCTTGCTGGCGCGTCAGCGGGGCTGGTGCTTGCATGGCCCTCATGTCGACCCCGTCCGCGCCTCCGCCCTCCTCGCCCCGCGCGGAACCTCACGACGGTGCGATCTCGGGGCGGCTGAACTGGTTGCGGGCGGGCGTGCTCGGCGCGAACGACGGAATCGTCTCGGTCGCCGCTCTCGTCGTGGGCGTCGCCGGCGCCACGACCGCCACGGCACCGATCCTGACGGCGGGCGTCGCAGGGGTCGTCGGCGGTGCGATCTCGATGGCGCTGGGCGAGTACGTGTCGGTGAGCAGCCAGAGCGACAGTCAGCGTGCACTGATCGAGAAGGAGCGCGTCGAGCTGGCAGAGGATCCCGCCGGGGAGCTCGAGGAGCTCGCCTCTCTCTACCAGGCGCGGGGCCTGACCCCGGAGACCGCGCATCGGGTCGCCCGCGAGCTGAGCGAGAACGACGCTCTGACCGCGCATCTGGAAGTGGAACTGGGCCTGAGCGAGGAGGCGGTCGCCAGTCCGCTCGCCGCCGCCGGCGCCTCGGCACTGTCGTTCCTCCTCGGCGCCGCGCTGCCGCTGCTGGCGATCCTGCTCCCTTCGCCGGAACAGAGGGTTCCGGTGACCTTCGCTGTGGTGCTGATCGCCCTCGCCGCGACGGGGTTCATCAGCGCCCGGGTCGGCGGCAGCCGGGCTCTGCGGCCGATGATCCGCATCGTCGTCGGCGGCGCTCTGGCGCTCGCTGCCACGTTCCTGATCGGGTCGCTGCTCGGCACGTCCGGCGCGATCTGATGCCCCGGATCCTCGTCGTCGAGGACGACCCGCAGATGGGTGCCCTCGTCGAGCGGGGGCTGCAGGAGGACGGCTACGACGTGCATCTGGTCGACAACGGTGTCGATGCGCTGATCGCCTTCACGGCGGGAGACGTCGACGTCGCCGTCGTCGACGTCATGCTGCCGGGGATGACCGGGTTCGAGGTCTGCCGTCGGCTGCGCGAATCGGGCAGCACCGTCCCGGTGGTGCTGATCACGGCGCGGGACGCCGTCGAGGACCGGATCTTCGGGCTGGACTCGGGCGCCGACGACTACGTCACGAAGCCGTTCCACTTCGGCGAATTGAGCGCGCGGATCCGCGCGCAGATCCGCCGCCGGACCAGCGGCCCACAGCCTGTGGTGGAGATCGGAGCGCTGCGCCTGGACGCCTTGGCGGTGCGGGCGACCGTCCGCGACCGCCCTTTCGCGCTGAGCGTGAAGGAGTTCACCCTGCTGCGCTTCTTCGCCCTGCGGCCGGACGAGGTGCTGACCCGGACGGGGATCCTCACCGAGGTGTGGGGGTCGTCGGAGACGTTCGAGCCGACTCTCGTGGACCAGTACGTCAGCTACCTCCGCAAGAAGCTCGCGCTCGCCGATACGGGCCTTCGGATCACGACGGTCCGCGGCGCGGGGTACCGGCTGGAGCGCGCCGAGTGAGGCTGCTGCGCTCCCTCTCGATCCGCTCCCGGATCACTCTCGGCAGCCTCCTCGTCGCGCTGATCGGGGTCGGTGCGACCACCCTCGTACTGCACGCGCAGTTCCGCAGCATCGTGGTCGCCTCCGAGGTGACCCTCGCCGAGGGCGACCTCGCCCCGTACCTCGCCGATCTGCGATCGGAGCCGACCGAGACCCCTGACCCGCCGGCCGAGGGGATCCTGATCTTCGCGCGCGCTCCCGGCGGTGCGGTCCCCGTCGACACGATGCCGCACGACGTCCACGAGGCCCTGGACCGCAGCAGCGGCAACGACGGCGCCTCGACGGTCGTCACCGACGAGGACGTGCGGTTCACCGTCGTCTCGCGGACCCTCGACACCGGCGCGGGCACGTGGGAGCTCTGGGCGGCGCGCAGCGGCGCCGGCAGCGACCTCACCGTCGCGGCCCTCGACCGGACGCTGCTCGTCAGCGCCGCAGCCCTCGTGATCCTGTCCGCTCTCGCCGCATGGCTGCTCACCGGCGTCGCCCTGCGTCCGGTCGAGCGGATGCGCCGCACCGCCGCCTCGCTCGGCGATCGTGACGGAGGCGAGCTCCCCGTCGGCTCGGCGACTGATGAGCTGTCGGACCTAGCGGAGACGCTGAACGCCTTCCTCGCCCGGACGCGGGACACGGCGGATCGGGAACGGCAGATGGTGTCCGCGGCCAGCCACGAGATCCGCACGCCACTGGCCGTCGTCATCACCCAGCTCGAACTCGCGCACCGGCACTTCGGCGACGCGGACGCCCTCGAGACGGAGATCCGCGCCGCCGAGGGGTCCCTCGCTCGCCTGTCCCGGCTGGCGACGAACCTCCTGGAGCTCTCCCGCCTGAACGCCGCCCCGCCGGTCGCGGCGCGCGCGACGGCGCGCGAGCTGGAGACCGAGCTGATGGACTCCGTCGACCGGCTGAGGACGATCGCCGGAGGCGCCGGCCCCGAGATCGAGCTCGACACCGCGATCGAGCGGGCCGATGCGCCCTACCCGCTCTCGGCGAGCGCGTTCTCGCGGATCCTCGACAATCTCGGCGCGAACGCGATCGCTGCGACGCCGCCGGGAGGACTCATCACCCTCCGTCTGCGCCAGCACGACTCCGGCCTCGAGCTGCACGTCGAGGACACCGGGCACGGCGTGCCGGAGGAGTTCGTGCCGCACGCCTTCGAGCGCTTCTCCCGGCCCGACGAGGCGCGCACCAGCCGCGACGGCGGCAGCGGGCTCGGGCTCGCCCTCGTGGCGGCGCTCGTCGACATCGCGGACGGCTCGGTCGCCCTCGAGAACCGCAGCTCCGGCGGAGTCGCGGTGACGATGGTGCTGCCCGAGCGGTGACAGCCGGGCCCTCGACGACCGATCGCAGGAGGCCACCGGCTCCGACGACTGATCGCTCCGGCGAGCGAGCGCACGCACTGACTCCGCCCGGTCGGCGCCTCGCAGCTCGGCGGTGAAGCGGGGAGTGGGCTCCGAGGACGGGCGAGCGATCGTTCGAGGGCTCACACGAACGCGTCGATCCGGCGGAGCGCGCGGGACAGGCGCGTAGCGTCACGAGGACAGCACCCCTCGACCGAAGGCGCCCCCGATGAACGACTGGCAGATCAACGGCCTCCCTCTCCACCCGCTCCTCGTGCACGCCGTCGTGGTCCTGCTCCCCCTCGCCGCACTGATGCTCGTCCTCGGCAGCGTCTGGCCCGCCGCCCGCCGCAGGTTCGGGATCTTCACCCCGATCATCGCCCTGGCCGCGCTGATCGCCGTCCCGCTCACCACGCAGGCCGGCGAAGCCCTCGAACGCCGGACGGAGCCGTCCGCGATCCTCGAGCTGCACACGGAGCTCGGCGATCACCTGCTCCCCTGGGCCGCCGGCCTGTTCCTCATCGCCCTGGTGCAGTGGCTCTGGTTCCGCCGCACGCGACGGAGCGATGACCACGCCACCACCCGCCGCCCTGTCGTCGGGATCGTGCTTGCCGTCGCAGCGATCGCCGTCTCCGTCGGAGCCACCATCGACGTCGTCCGCATCGGCGACTCCGGGGCGCAGGCCGTCTGGTCCGACTCCACCACCGGCACCGACCAGGCACCCGCGCCCAGCGGCGACAGCGACGACTGAGTCCCCGACGGATCAGCGCTCATGCCCCTGCGACGGAGGACGCGCCTCCTCCAGCCCGCCCCGCCCGCTGAATGCGCGCCCGCACCAGCCGCTGCAGCAGCGCGGGGTAGAGCTGAACGGCGATCGTCGACCCGAGCAGCCAGGCCGCGCCGCCCGTCGCACCCGTGACTGTCGCGGCGAGGGCGAGCGCGACTCCGACGGCCGTGCACGCGACGTGCACCGCCTCGGAGCGGCGGGTGTGCTGATCGAGAGCGGCCAGCCCCGCGCGCGTGCCGTCGAAGCCGCGCTCGCGGGTGACGAGGCGGTTCCACCCGACGACGTCGAGCAGCCGACCGAAGACGCCGACCCCGAGCGCCCGCAGCACCGTCGGCTCGCGGCGGCCCACGTCGAACCAGGACTGCTCGAGCGGACGGGTGCGCGCACCGAAGGTCAGTGCCGCCCAGCCGGTGAGGACCATCTGCGCGACCGCGGCGAAGACCGGGCGCGAGGGTCCGATCGCGTGCCAGGCGGCGGCGAGGAGGGCTGCCGCGACGGCGGTGAGGACGAGGGTCCGGACCACTCCCGCTCCCTCCTGCCCGTGCTGCGGTGTCGGACCCGACCACCGGCGCACGCCTCCCATGATGACCGCTGCCGGGCAGTCGCCGTCAGGCCGGTACCGAGAGGGTCGCCGTGAAGACCGGCCCCCGGCGGGCCGGGTGAACGACGTCGAGACGGTGACGGTCCCGCCTGCCCGGGCGAGGATCGCCCGGGTGATCGCGAGGCCCAGACCGGCACCGCCGTCGTCACGGGCTCACGCCGGGCTGGGTCGACCCGCGCCTCACCAGGTCCGTAGGCAGGGTGATGGCAGCCGGGCGCTCCCCCTCGATCGCCTGCAGGAGGAGGCGGACCATCTCCGCGCTGATCCGCTCGAAGGGCTGCCGCATGGTCGTCAGCGGCGGGTCCGTCGTGAGGGCGACGGCCGAATCGTCGAATCCGCCGACGGCGACGTCCTCCGGCACACGCTTGCCGAGCCGGGCGAGTGCGTCGATAGCGCCTGCTGCCATGCGGTCGTTGGCGGCGAAGACGGCGTCGATGTCGGGATGCGCGGCGAGAAGCGCCTCCATCGCAGTGGCCCCACCGGCCCGGCCGTAGTCGCCGAACTCCACCGCCTCCGCACCGCCCACCTCCGCGCGGTAGCCCGCGAGCCGCGCGATCCCTCCCGTAGTGTCGGGCGGTCCGGCGATCGTGGCGATGCGCGAGCGTCCGAGGCTCCGCAGATGAGCGACCATCTCCCGCGCTCCCTCCTCGTCGTCGGCGGCGACGTAGCCCATGCGCTTCTCGTAGCCGACCGGCACGCCGCAGGCGATGGCCGGCACTGAGGATCTCTGGATGTCCGTGAGCAGCCGTGCGCCGACGTGGGCGGAGATGAGCAGGACCCCGTCGACGTGGCCCGCGTCGATGTAGGCGAGGGCTCGCCTCTGCTCGTGCTCCGTCCCCGCGAGGATGAGGACGAGGGCGACGTCGTGCTCCGCGAGTGCGGCTGAGGCGCCTCGGAGCAGAGTGGCGAAGTTCGGATCCTCGAAGAGCGAGCGCGCGTCCTCCGTGAGGAGGAAGGCCACCGTGTCGGTGCGGCTGCGGGACAGGCTCCGGGCGTGGGGATTGGCGCGGTAGCCGGTCCTCGTGATCGCCGCCTCCACTCGCGCGTGCGCTTCGGGGCTGACCCATCTTCCGCCGTTCAGCACGCGCGAGACCGTCCCGCGCGAGACACCGGCCTCGACAGCGACGTCCTGAATCGTGGGGCGTGAGGGCGTCCCGCCTCTTCCGCGCGAAGGCATCCGCGTCACTTCACCGCCCCGGCCGCCAGGTCGACCCGCCAGAACCGCTGCAGGACGAGGAACATCGCGATCAGCGGCAGGATCGAGAGGAGTGCCCCGGTGATGACCAGCGTGTAGAGCGCCGGCGCGGAGGCGCCCTGGTTGAGCAGCCCGTTCAGGCCGACCGTGAGCGGGAAGAGCGAGTCGTCGCCGAGCATGATGTACGGCAGCATGAAGTTGTTCCAGATCGCGACGAACTGGAAGAGGAAGATCGTCACCAGCCCCGGCAGGAGCATCGGAACGGCGATCCGGGTGAAGATCCCCATCTCCCGGGCGCCGTCGGTCCGGGCGGCCTCGATGACCTCCGTCGGCACGGCGGCCGCGGCGTAGATCCGCGCGAGGTAGATGCCGTAGGGGCTGATGATCTGCGGCAGCAGCACTCCCCAGAACGAGTTGGTCAGCCCCACCTCGGCCAGCAGGAAGTACTGAGGGATCGCGAGGATCACGCCGGGGACGAGGACGCCCATCAGCAGGACGGCGAAGACGCCCTTCCTGCCGGGGAAGTCGAACTTCGCGAGCACGTATCCCGACAGTGCCGATACCCAGGTAGAGGCCACTGCACCGACGCCCGCGTAGAGCGCGGTGTTCAGCATCCAGCGCCAGAACAGACCTCCCCGGTACTGCGCGAGAGCGACCACGTTGTCGATCAGATGCGAGCCGGGCGCGAGCGTGAAGGTGGAGAAGAGCTCGCCGCCGCTCTTCGTGGACGCCGTCACCACCCACAGCACGGGGAAGAGGCAGTAGACGGCGCCGATCAGCAGGATCGTCGTCGCGATCCAGCCCGGACGTCCGCGATCGGGGTCGCGGCGTGCGGTCCTGGACCGTGTCCGCCCGACGGTGCGGGCGGGGGGCCGCTGAAGGATGCCGGGCACGGATCAGTCCTCCTGTCCGAAGGCTCGCTTCTGCACGACCCGGAGGAAGAGGAAGGAGACGGCGAAACTGGCGAGCGCGATCACGACGGAGGTCGCGGCGGCGGAGTGGATGTCGTCGCGGGTGAACGCGTCCCGGTAGACGAGCATCAGCGGGGACCAGGAGGTCGAGAGGCTGTTGGTCAGCGGTCGCAGCGTCGTCGGCTCGGCGAACACCTGCAGAGTTGCGACCATCGAGAAGAGCGCCGTCATCACCAGAGCGGGGGTGACGATCGGGATCTTGATGCGCAGCGCGATCTGCAGATCGCTCGCCCCGTCGATCCGTGCCGCCTCGTAGACGTCGGAGGGAATGGCCTGGAGGGCGGTGTGGATGACGATCATGTTGAATCCGACGCCGCCCCAGAGCGCGATGTTCGCGATCCCGAAGACGACGGCGCCGGAGGACAGGATGTCGGGGGCTTCCCCGCCCAGCCGCTCAATCACGTACGCGAAAGGCGAGACGGCCGGCAGGTAGAGGAATCCCCAGAGCAGCGAGGAGATGACGGCCGGTACGGCGTAAGGCAGGAAGATCGAGACCCTCGAGAACGAGACCGCACGGGCCCGCCTCGCGTCGAGGAGGAGAGCGAAGAGGAGCGCGAGACCGAGCATGCACGGGATGAGGACGAGCCCGTAGAGGAGCACCCGTCCGACGCTGGCCCCGAACTCCGGATCGCTGAGCGACCCGAGGTAGTTCTCGATGCCGGCGAAGACCTGCTTCCGGCCGCGGGAACCCAGGCCGAGCCCAACGGCCTGCTTCTTCTGGAAGCTGAGCATGACGGTGTAGAGGATCGGCGCGGCCATGAAGGCGGCGAAGAGCACGATCGCCGGTGCGAGCATCGCATAGGGAGCGAGTACTCGGGCGCGGAAGCCGGTGCCGAGTCGACCTCTCCTCGGCGGCGCGGTCGGGAGAGTCAGGGGTGGGGGAGCCATGCCGAGTCCTTCGGAACGAGAGCGGTCGGGAAGCGGCGCCGGATCCTCGCCGCCGGGAGGCGCGCGGCCCGATGGTGGACGCGGGCCGCGCACCGGTCACTCCACGGAGAAGCCGCTCTTCACGAGGTCGTCGGAGGTGATCCGCTGCATCTCGGCCACGGCGTCGACGAAGGCGGACCGCGTCCTCGCGGCGGCGGCCTTCGCGAACTCGTCGTTGTACGCGCTGAAGGCGACGTTCACGTTCGGCCCGTAGGTGAACGGAGCGACCGACTCGGAGGCGGCGGCGGCGATGTCGGAGAAGTCCCCCTGGGTGCTGAAGAAGTCGGGCGGGCTGCTGAGCGCTGCTCTCGCCGCCTCGGTCGCCGCCGGGTAGACGCCCGCGACCTCGGCGAGTGCCGCGACCGCCACCGGATCCGTGTTCAGCCAGGTCGCGAACTCGGCAGCGGCCGCGGTCTTCTTCGTCTGACTGGTGACTGCCGTGGTGCTTCCTCCCCAGTTCCCGCTGGAGGGGTTCGCGGCGTCCCACTGCGGCAGAGCTGCGGCGATCCACGCGCCTTTCGTGTCGGGGGCGTTGCCGCTGAGCACGCCGGGTGCCCAGACGGCGCTGATCCAGCCGACCTGCGAACCGTCGTTCAACCCTGCGTTCCACTCCGGCGTGTACATCGGCGTGTTGCCGATCGCCCCGGATTCGACGAGCTCTCCCCAGTAGGCCGCGACCTTCTCGGTCGGTCCGGCGTCGATGTCGACGCCCCAGCTCCGGTCGTCCGTCGACCACCAGGAGGCTCCGGCCTGCTGCGCGAGGCCGGCGAACCAGCCCGCGTCGTTGGAGGAGAAGGTGCCCAGGTGTCGGGCCGGGTCGGAGGCGTGGACGGCCTCCGCGGCCGCGGCGTACTCCTCCCACGTCGTCGGGACGCCGAGGCCGAGGCTCTCGAGGATGTCCGCGCGATAGTAGGCCATCATCGGCCCCGAGTCCTGGGGGATCGCGTAGACGGCGTCACCTCCGAGCGTGACGGCCGACCAGGTGCCGTCGGAGAAGCTGCCCTCCAGATCGCCGGCGCCTTCGTCGGAGATGTCGGCCAGAGCATCCGCCGCGACGAGGGTGGGGATCTTCTGGTACTCGGCCTGAACCAGATCGGGGGCTCCGCTGCCCGCCTTGACGGCGGTGAGCAGCTTGGTGATGGCGGGGTCGCCGCCGTCCTGCTTGCTGACGGTGACCTGGATCTCCGGGTGGTCCTCGTTCCAGATGTCGACGACCTGATCGAGGTTCGGCGCCCAGGCCCAATACGTCAGCTCGACGGGGCCCGAGGCTCCGTCGTCGAAGCCGGTGGAGCAGCCGGTGAGCAGGAGCGCTCCGGTGGCAGCGGCGGCGGCGCCGAGGGAGCGGATCCTGCGGAACGGGATGTGCATTCGTCCTCCTTGAAGAAGCTGGTTCGTCGATCCCCGGCGCCTCCGCTCGGGAGGAGGACGGCGGCGTGCCCTGTGAGCGGTTACAGTTAGCCATACGTGTATGGTCCTGTCAACAGTGGCGCAGCCACCCGCACCAGGGCACGACACTGGGACCGCGCACAGCCGAAGGAGACAGCTCGCATGACCACCGCTACCGGCGACACCCCCTCCGCCTTCCGCTACCGGCTCCCCGGAGCCGACGGGCGTCCGCTCCCCCGGGCTCCGTGGATCCCGGGGCGGCCGGGGCTGCGTTACGGAGGCGACTACAACCCCGAGCAGTGGCCGCGGGAGGTCTGGGCGGAGGACGTCGCCCTGATGCGCGAGGCGGGCGTCGACCTCGTCAGCGTCGGGATCTTCTCCTGGGCACTGCTCGAGCCGCAGGAGGGCCGGTACGACTTCGGGTTCCTCGACGAGCTGCTCGATCTGCTGCACGGCGCCGGGATCGATGTCGACCTCGCGACCCCGACGACCGTCCCGCCCGCCTGGTTCTGGAAGGCGTACCCGGACTCCCACCCTGTCACCCGGGAGGGCGTCACCCTGGGCCGGGGCTCGCGCGGCATGGTCAGCCCGAGCTCGCCCGAGTACCGGGCGGCGGCCGTCGCCGTCACGGAGCAGCTCGCGCAGCGCTACGCCGCGCATCCCGCGGTGGTCCTCTGGCACGTGCACAACGAGTACGGCGCTCCGGTCAGCGAGGACTACTCCGACTACTCTGTCGCGGCCTTCCGCGCATGGCTGCAGGCGAAGTACGCGACGCTCGGCGCTCTGAACGCGGCGTGGGGCACGCTCTTCTGGGGCCAGGTGTACGGGGAGTGGGACGAGATCGACGCGCCACGGGTCGCGGCCACCGTCGTGAACCAGACGCAGCGGCTCGATTTCGCCCGCTTCACCTCGGACGCGCTCCTCGCCTGCTTCACGGCGGAACGCGACGCGATCAAGCGCTACTCGGACAAGCCGGTCACCACGAACTTCATGGCCACCAACTGCCCCTCGATCGACTACTGGAGATGGAGCAGCGAGGTCGACCTGGTCTCGAACGACCACTACCTGGCCGCAGAGCGCCACGACAACCACGTGCTGCTGGCGATGGACGCCGACCTCACGCGATCTTTCGCCGGAGGGCGTCCGTGGATCCTCATGGAGCACTCGACGTCGGCGGTGAACTGGCAGCCGCGCAACATCGCGAAACGCCCCGGTGAGCTCGCACGCAACGCCGCGAGCCATCTCGCGCGCGGGGCCGACGCGGTCCTCTTCTTCCAGTTCCGGGCCTCCCGGTACGGAGCCGAGAAGTTCCACTCCGCGATGCTCCCCCACGCCGGGGCGCGGACGCGGGTCTGGAAGGAGGTCGTCGAGTTCGGCGCCGACCTCGACCGCCTCTCAGCGGTCCTCGGCTCCGTCGTCCGGACTCGCGTCGCGATCCTGTGGGACATCGAGTCCTTCTGGGCGCACGATCTGGAGTGGCGGCCCTCGGTCGAGCTCGATCACCGCGAGCGGATCGAGGCCTTCTACTCCGCGCTCTGGATGCGCGGTGTCACGGTCGACTTCGCCCACCCCCACTCCGATCTCAGCGGCTACGGCCTCGTCCTCGCCCCCTCGCTCTACCTGATGGACCGGACGTCGTCCTCGAACGTGACCGAGTACGTCCGCGCCGGCGGCACGTTCGCCGCCTCCTACTTCTCAGGGATCGTCGACGAGAACGACGCCGTGCACGAGGGCGGCTTCCCCGGCGCCCTTCGCGAGGTCCTCGGCCTCTCGATCCCCGAGTTCCTGCCGCTCCGCGACGGCGAGGTCGTCGAGCTCGACTCCGGAGCGCGAGGAAGCGGCTGGACCGACGACATCGCCCTCGAGGGCGCGGTCGAGAGAGCGCGGTACGCCTCCGGACCAGCTGCCGGAGGACCGGCGATCACCCGCAACGTGCTCGGCGACGGATCGGCCTGGTACCTCTCCACGCGGCTCCGGGGCGACGATCTCGCGGACTTCGTCGACACCCTGCTCACGGACGCCGGCATCACTCCACCCGCCGAGACAGTGGAAGGGCTCGAAGTCGTCGTCCGCCACGGTGACGTCGCGGACTTCACCTTCCTCATCAACCATGCCGAGACGGACGCGGCGGTCGCGAGCCCCGGCACGCTCGAGCTCATCACCGGCAGCACCGTGGACGGGACCGTGGTCGTTCCGGGGAAGGGCGTCCGGGTCGTGCGGCGGGACCACTGAGGATCGACCACCTGCTTCACTCCGAGGTCGAGACCTCGCGGGAACCGCGGGTGCCGCGAAGGTACTCGAAGGTGCGCAGGGATTCGAGGGGACGGCCGTCCGCAGCGAACAGGGCCTGGTTGTCCCAGGCCGATCCGCCGTGACTCCCGCCGACGTGGACCGGGTCGTAGCCCGCGGCGCGGCTCGTCGCCCATCCCGCGCCGAAGCGCTCCCAGAGCGACCGGTTCGCGGCGAGAGCCGATGGAGGACCGACGGGCAGCCAGGCCGGCTCCCAGTAGAAGACGCCGATGCCCGTCGATCCGACATCGCGCACTGCTGCGACGACATCCCGGAGAGCCGTCGCCTGGCCCTGCACACTGATCGGGTACCGGCTCGAAGAGGGAGCAGTGGCGATGACGTTCGGATGCCCGTCGCCGTCCGTCAGGGTGTACGGCCACGAGGTCTCGGCGACCATCACCTTCTTGCCGTAGGTCCGTGAGACCTGAGCCAGCACCTCGGTGAGGTTCGCGGTCGAGCCGTGCCAGTACGGATAGTAGGAGCTCGCGAAGACGTCGTAGTCGACTCCGAAGCGGTGGAGCCCCGCGGCGATCGCCGAGTACCGCCCGACGGATTCCGGGTTCGTGAAGTGCAGAGCGACAAGAGCATGCGGCAGCACTTCCCGCACGGCGGAAGCACCCGCTGCGAAGAGCGCTGCGAGGGAGGCGTCCATCGATGTGGCGTCGCGGGAGTAGCCGGCCATCCCGGTGTTCGTCTCGTTTCCGACCTGAACGACGCGCACGTCGACGCCGGCGTCCTCGAACCTCCGCAGCGCGCTGACCGTGAAGCCTCGCACGGCTGCTGCCGTCGCCTCCGGCGTCGAGCCGGCCCACGACTTCGGAGCCAGCTGACGACCGGGGTCCGCCCAGAAGTCGGAGTAGTGGAAGTCGACCAGCACTCCCAGTCCAGCAGCCGTGGCGCGTCTGCCGACCTCGACGGCTCGCCCGACGTCGACGTTCCCGCCGCCGTAGCCTCGGCCGCGGTCATCGAACGGATCGTTCCACACCCTGACCCGGACCGCCGTGACGCCCGCATCAGCGAGGACGGCGAAGAGATCCGCCGGAGAGCCGCTCCTCTCGCGGAAGACGACCCCGCTCTCCTCGAGGGAGAGGACGGAGGAGACGTCGACACCGCTGAGGAATCCCGTGGACATGCCGTCGACGCGGCTCACGACGACCGGGACACTCGTCGAGGCGGCAGGAGCGGCTGGGGCCGGTGCGACCGTCCCGACGGTCAGGCAGGCGATCACAGCGGTGATCGAGAGGTGGAACGTTCTGCTTCGTCGCATGGTCAACCCTTCCGAGCGGTCCGTCACGGAGGAGGAGCCCCGCCGCCGCGGTCACGATCGCCGACCATAGGTTCGAGCGGCCGAGGGAACAACAGCCTTCTCCGTACAGGCGCGGCTTCCACCAGAACTGGCGCGGACGCGGAGCCGTGACGACCCTTCCCAAAGGGCTTCACGACGATGAGCCGCTCCCCGCTCGCGCGCCGCAGTCTCACCCGGGCGCCCCGCACCGGGCATCCGCCGCCTTCTCGACGGCGCTTCCTTGACACCGCCGCCGGCCGGTCATCATCATGCAGTCACGACCGGCGGCGGCGTGCCACCGGCGACCCGACAGGAACGGTGCACCGATGCCCACCACGATCTTCGTCAACCTGGCCGTCGCCGATCTCGCCCGGGCGAGAGCCTTCTACGAATCGCTCGGCTACTCGATCGACGAGGGCTTCAGTGACGAGAACGCCGTCAGCGTGGTGATCAGCGACACGATCACCGCGATGCTGCTCACGCGGGAGTTCTTCGCGGAGTTCACCAGCAAGCCGATCATCGACGCCACCACCTCGACCGAGGTGCAGCTCGCCCTCAGCGCCGACAGCAGGGAGGAGGTCGACACGCTCCACGGGAAGGCCCTCGCCGCGGGGGCGACCCCGGCCGGCGAGCAGGACCACGGGTTCATGTACTCGAAGAGCTTCGACGACCTCGACGGCCACCACTGGGACTTCGTCTGGATGGACCCGGCGGCGGCAGCGGGCGGCGCACCGGAGCTGTCCGTCGAGGAGATCCGAGCGAACACGACGCACAGCTGAGACGCGACCCGCGACGCCGACGGTCGGCGTCCGCGACCCCGCGACGGCACGCCCTCGCAGTCACACTCCGTCACGATCCGACGCGCACTCCCCTCGGCCTGACAGGCTCCCGGCATCCGCCTTCCGGGCGTCTGGACAGGAGCACACCGTGACGATCACTGCACCGGCGACCACCGCGACCACTGCTGCGGCGAGCGCCGCGACCACGACCGCGGCGCCCGCACCCCGTGCCTCCGCGGTGGCCGGCTTCACCACGCGCCAGGTGCACGCCGGTGCCGCGCCCGACGGCGCCCACGGGGCGCGCGTCACTCCCGTGCACCTCAGCGCCGGCTTCGTGTTCGACAGCTTCGAGCACGCCCGCGAGAGGTTCGCCGGGGAGGACGAGGGCTACTTGTACACCCGCAACGGGAACCCGACCACCGAGGAGGTCGAGCGCCGGCTCGCCGATCTCGAGGGCGGTGCCGAGGCGATCCTGGTGGCGAGCGGCCAGGCGGCCACCGCCTCCGCTCTCCTGGGGATCCTGCAGGCCGGCGACCGGGTGCTCTCGTCGCGCCGCTTGTACGAGGGCAACCGCGGGCTGCTGGTGCAGAACTTCGGGCGGCTCGGGATCGGCGTGGACTTCGTCGACGACGGGTCCGACCTCGGCGAGTGGGAGCGCCGGATCGGACCCGACACCCGGGTCCTCTTCGGCGAGCCGATCCCGAACCCGAAGAACGACCTCCTGGACCTCCCGGCGCTGGCCGCGATCGCGCACCGGCACGGGCTCCCGTTCGTGGTCGACAACACGCTCGCGACCCCGTACCTCCTCCGCCCGATCGAGCACGGGGCCGACGTGGTCGTGCACTCGACCAGCAAGTTCCTCGCCGGGCACGGCTCGGCCCTCGGCGGCGTGATCGTCGACGCCGGCACGTTCGACTGGGCGGCGCGCGCCGCGCTCTTCCCGCACCTCAACCAGGAGGAGCGGTCGTTCGGCGGGCGCAGCTGGGCCGAACAGCACGGCCGACGCGCGTTCGTCTCCTACACGCGCGAGATCGTGGTCTCCCGCCTGGGACCGACGCCGTCACCGCTGAACTCCTTCCTGCTGCGGCAGGGCGTCGAGACGCTGTCGCTGCGAGTCGAGCGGCACTCGGCGAACGCCCTCGCCGTCGCCCGCTTCCTCGAGGGGCGGCCCGAGGTCGTGTCGGTGGACTACTCCGGTCTGGAGTCGAGCCCGTCGTTCGCTCTCGCGCAGCGCCTGCTGCCCCGCGGGCAGGGCTCCGTCTTCTCCTTCACCGTGGCCGGAGGAGAGGCGGGCGCGGCCGCCTTCATCGACGCCGTCGAGCTGTTCAGCCACATGACCCATCTCGGCGACGTGCGCTCGCTGGTGCTGCACCCCGCGTCGACCACCCACGCCGGGCGCACCCCCGCCGAGCGCGCCGCCGCCGGGATCCACCCCGGGCTCCTCCGGCTGTCGATCGGGATCGAGGACGTCGACGACCTCCTCCGCGACCTCGAGCGCGGGCTCGCCGCGGTGCGCGCACGCGCCCTCCCCGCACTCGCGGGGGTGTGAGCGTGGCGCGCCGTCAGCACTTCGGCTGGTTCTTCTCCCGCGGCTTCGGACCGCAGGGATGGGGGCACCCCTACCGGGAGTGGAACCACGACTGGACGAAGCCCGGCCTCTACCAGCAGTCGGCGCGCGAGCTGGAGCAGGCCGGCTTCGAGCTGATCGTGATGGAGGACGCCGTCTCGCTCGGCTCCCCGGAGACGCTCGATCTGCGGGTGCGGGGAGCGTACGGCGGGCCGAAGCACGATCCGCTCCTCCTGGCGCCGTACCTGTTCGCAGCGACCGAGCGGATCGGGCTGGCACCGACGATCAACGCCGGCATCACGCCCCCGTACCTCGCCGCCCGGCAGGCGGCGACCCTGCAGCACCTCAGCTCCGACCGCTTCGGGATCAACCTGGTCACCGACGTCGGCAGCGCCCGCCACGTGGGGCTGGAGCCGCTGTCGCACGACGCGGCCTACGACCGGGCCGACGAGTGGATGGCGGTCGTCCGCCGGCTCTGGCACAGCTGGGGCGAGGGCGCGCTGGTCGCCGACCCCGGGTCGGGCCGCTACGCCGACGGCACCCGGATCGACGCGTTCCGGCACCGCGGGGAGCACTTCCGCGTGGACGGCCCCCTCAACGCCGTCCCCTTCGAGAACGGCGACCCGATCGTGGTCTCCCCCGGCGGCTCGCCCCGCGGTCTCGCCTTCGCCGGAACGCAGTCGGACGTGCAGCTCGCTCTCGCACCGCTGGAGGCCCGGGCGGTGCGCGACTACCGGGCGCGCGTGCTCGCCGCGGCCGAGCAGCACGGGCGGACGGCGGACGACCTGCGCGTGCTCTTCGTCGTGAAGCCCGAGATCGTGTCGAGCCCGGAGGAGGCGGCGCGCGTCGTCGAGGCGTCGCGCCACCCCGACGAGGACGCGCTGCGGCGGATCGCGCTCGGCTGGTCGAGCGACCTGGAGACCGACCTCACCGGGCTGGACCTGGACCTCCCCGTCCCGCGGTCGGTGTTCGGCGAGCACGTCTCGCACGGCACCATCGCCGGCCTGTACGGCGGCACGGAGGACGCTCCGCTGCGGGAGCTGCTGACCCGGAAGGCGCGCAAGGGCCGGGTCGCCGACCGCGCCGGCTTCGTCGGCACCGCCGAGGAGTTCGCCGACTTCGTCGAGGAGCTCGGCGACGACGGCGGCAACGACGGGCTCCTCCTCTCCGGAGACCTGCACCCGGTCACCCTGCACCGGATGCTCGACGACCTCGTCCCCGTCCTGCGGCGCCGCGGGATCCTCCGCGACGAGCTCGCCCCCGGCGGGACCCGCGCCAATCTCTTCGGGACGTAGGGGATCGTGCCCCCGCCCCTGTCCCTCCTACCGATCGGCCGATCATGACGAACGAACCCGCCTTCAGCATCACCCTCACCCCCTTCGACGAGGACTACTCGCCGGCCCCGAGCTCCCGGATCACCACCAACTTCGCGAATCTGGCCCGCGGCGAGCGCCGCCGGGAGAACCTCCGGACCGCGCTGCGGATGATCGACGACCGGTTCAGCGAGCTCGCATCCGGCGACGATCCGGACCGTTACACGGTCGGGCTCGACATCGTCTCCGTCGGGCTGCGGCTCAGCGCGGACGGCGAGGACCGGGAGTTCCCCCTGCTGGAGGTCCTGCGCACCAGGATCCTCGACCGCCGCACCGGACGATGTCACCCGGGGACCCTGGGGAACAACTTCTCGTCCTACCTCCGCGACCACGACTTCAGCGTGCGGCTGCCGGCGGTCAACGCCTCCCGGGCCGGCTTCACCGTCCCCGACGACTTCGGCGTCCTGCACGGCGCCCTCTTCCAGCACTTCCGGGACTCCGCGCAGTACGCGGAGCTCTCGTCGACGCCGCCCGTCATCTGCATCAGCGTCTCGACGAGCAGGACGTACCGGCGCACCGGGACCCGCCATCCGGTCCTCGGCGTCGAGTACCGGCAGGACGAGCTCTCGCTGACCGACCGGTACTTCGCGGAGATGGGCCTCGGGGTCCGCTTCTTCATGCCGCCCGGCGGCACGGCACCGCTCGCGTTCTACTGCGGCGGCGACCTGCTCGAGGACTACTCGGACCTCCAGCTCATCGCCACCATCAGCACGATGGAGACGTTCCAGAGGATCTACCGGCCCGAGATCTACGGTGCGCGCTCGGCCGCCGCCGACGTCTACCGGCCGGACCTGGAGCAGCAGGACTACGCGCGGCCCGCGGTCGCCTACGACCGCGAGGAGCGCGGCCGGCTCGCGGTCGAGCAGGGACGGTTCGCGGAGGAGCACCTGATGAGGCCGCACGGGGAGCGGCTGCGGCAGTGGGCCGCCGGGTACGCGGGAGCGGTCCGATGAGCGCGCGCGGATCCTCGACGTCTCTCCCGCTCCTGCCCACCTCGATCGCCGGCAGCCTGCCGAAGCCGTCGTGGCTCGCGCAGCCGGAGACCCTGTGGTCCCCGTGGAGACTGGACGGCGACGCCCTGGCCGAGGGCAAGCAGGACGCTCTGCGGGCCGCCGTCCACGAGCAGCACCACCGGGGCCTGGACATCGTCAGCGACGGCGAGCAGACCCGCCAGCACTTCGTCACGACGTTCATCGAGCACCTCGCGGGCGTCGACTTCGAGCGGCGCGAGACGGTGCGCATCCGCGACCGGTACGACGCGAGCGTGCCGACCGTCGTCGGCGCCGTGGGCCTCGAGAAGTCCGTGTTCGCCGACGACGCCCGGTTCCTGCGCGAGCAGACCGATCAGCCGATCAAGTGGGCGCTGCCCGGCCCGATGACGATGATCGACACCCTCTCCGACCGGCACTACGGGAGCCGCGAGAAGCTGGCGTGGGAGTTCGCGGCGATCCTCAACGAGGAGGCGCGGGCTCTCCAGGACGCCGGAGTCGACATCGTCCAGTTCGACGAGCCCGCCTTCACCGTCTTCTTCGACGAGGTGCAGGACTGGGGAGTGGCCGCTCTGGAGAGGGCGGCGGAGGGACTCCGCATCGAGACCGCCGTGCACATCTGCTACGGCTACGGGATCAAGGCGAACACCGACTGGAAGGCGACCCTCGGTTCGGAGTGGCGGCAGTACGAGGAGTCGCTCCCGCTCCTCCAGCAGTCCACGCTCGACATCGTCTCGCTCGAGAGCCACCACTCCCACGTCCCGATGGAGCTGATCGAGCTCGTCCGCGGCAAGAAGGTCATGCTCGGAGCGATCGACGTGGCGAGCGGGACCGTCGAGACTCCCGAGGAGGTCGCCGACACTCTGCGCCGAGCCCTCCGGTTCGTCGACGCGGACCTGCTCCTGCCGAGCACGAACTGCGGCATGGCGCCGCTCCCCCGCGACCTCGCCTGGGGGAAGCTCAGCGCGCTGAGCGCGGGAGCGGCGATCGTCCGCGAGGAGCTCGCGCCCTGACCGGCCCCGGGGAGACGGGTCGCGGCCGGCCCGTCTCCCCGCACGTCCCACCCGCCTCAGCCCTCCGCTCGCGCCTCCTGAGCCGCGATGTCCTTCATCGCCAGGTCCGCCCGGCGGAACTGATCCGTCTCCGGGAGCGCGAGGTGCAGTCCGGCGACGGTCGTGAGCGAGACCGTCGCCTCGGCCACGGTCACGTCGAGGACGTGGCCGCCCTTCTCGCGGGCGTCGTCGACGTAGTGCAGGTGGTACCCGGGGACCGACACGGCCTGCTCGAACTGCGGAGTGCGGAAGCCCGCGATCGTGCCGCTGGTGTCGGCGATGCCGGTGACGCTCTGGTGCGCGGTCGCCTCGATCAGGGGAGGGTACGGCTCGGTCTGCTCGCCGACGGTCCGGGTGCGGACCTCGGTGAACCGGCCGTCGATCCGGAGGGCGACGGGGATGTTCCCGCCGTCGACCGCGTCGTCGATCAGCCGGGTGAGTCCGGCGAGACCCGTCGGCTCCTCCACCGTGAACGTCGTGGTCGCGTGGAAGGGCAGCACGGCCGCGAAGGGCGTCCTGTCGTCGCCGTCCGCCACCTGGACGGAGCCGTCGCTGCGCAGGTGGTAGCAGACGCCGTCGACGATCACCATCTCGCCGTCGAGGTGGTTGAAGGTGCCCAGCCCGAGGTCGCCGTGGGTGAGCAGCTCGCGGATCGTCAGGTCCCCGTCGTAGACCCCGGCCAGCAGCGCGGCCATGGTCGAGCTCTGGTAGATCGCGTAGTCGTCGGTCGAGTCGACCGTGTGGGTGCTCATTCGAAGGCGTCCTCGACCAGGTGGGCGGCGATGTCGACGTTGCGGCTGTAGTCCACCGCGACGTCGATGATCGAGACGCCCGGCTCGGCCAGGGACGCCCGGAAGGCCTCCTCGAACTCGGCGAGGCCGCTCACCCTCCTGCCCGTGGCGCCGAACGCCGCCGCGAACTTCTCGATGTCGTAGTCGCCGAGCTGGACCCCGGACTTGCGGCCGTACTTCAGCAGCTGCTGGAAGCCGACCATGTCGTAGGTGTCGTCGCGCATGATCACGTGCGTGAACGAGAGGCCGAGCCGCGTCGCCGTCTCGATCTCGGTCGCGGAGAACAGGAACCCTCCGTCACCCGAGACGGAGACCACGGGGGTCCCGGGGCGCAGGAGGCTCGCGGCCATGCCCCACGGGAAGGAGACGCCGAGGGTCTGCTGCCCGTTCGAGAAGAGCAGGTGCTTGGGCTCGTACACGCGGAAGTGCCGGGCCATGAAGATGTAGTTCGAGCCGATGTCGCAGGCCACGGTGGCGTCGTCCGAGAGCAGGTCGCGCATCAGGAGCACGAGGCGGGCGGGATCGACGGTCCCGGGAGCCGCGTCGGCGGTCCGCGCCGCGTCGTCGATCCGCTCCAGCTCGCTCCGGTGCCGGGCGACCCGGTCGGCGGCGTCCTCGTCGAGCTGCAGACCGGAGACGAGGGGCGTGAGGGCCGCGACGGTCTGCGCGAGGTCGCCCTTCAGCTCCAGCGCCGGCAGGTAGTGGTTGTCCAGCGGAGCGTCGACGGAGTCGATGTGGACGATCCGGCGGTCGACGTCGCTGTTCCAGATCACCGGGTCGTACTCGACGGCGTCGTAGCCGATCGCGACGACGAGGTCGGACTCGGCGAGGGCGAGGTCGGCGGGCTGGTTCCGGAACAGGCCGACGCGGCCGAGGTAGTGGTCCTCGAGCTCGCGGGAGACGAGGCCGGCCGCCTGGAACGTCTCGATCACCGGCAGCTCCGTCTCGCTGATCAGGGCCCGCAGGGCCGCCACGGTCTCCGGCTCCGACGCGCGGAGGCCCACGAGGAGGACGGGCCGCTCCGCGGTGTTGATCAGGTCGGCGGCGTGGGTGAGGTCCTCGGCGCGGGCCGGACCGCTCGTCGGCCCCGTGGCCGCCCGGGTGATGACCTGCGAGGTCGGCGCGGCCATCACGCTGGCCGACAGCACGACCGCCGCGGCGCCTCGGGGCTCGGTGACGGCGGCGCGGAACGCGTTGCTGACCGCCTCCGAGACGTCGTCCGGATCGGTCGACTCGACCGTGTACTTCGTGACGGTCGTGAGGAAGGCGGCCGCGTCCATCGACTGGTGCGTGCGCTTGAGGCGGTCGGAGAGCTGCACGGCTCCGGCGAGCGCGACGACGGGGTCCTGCTCCGTGTTGGCCGTGAGCAGGCCGGTGGCGAGGTTGGTCGTGCCGGGACCGGAGGTCACGAGGACGACGCCCGGGCTGCCCGTCAGCCGCCCCACCGCGGCGGCCATGAAGGCGGCGTTCTGCTCGTGGCGGCAGACGATCAGCTCCGGCCCCTCGTCCGCGAGGACGTCGAAGACCGCGTCGATCTTCGCTCCCGGGATCCCGAAGACGTACTTCACGCCGTTGGCGGTCAGGGTCTCGATCACCCGCCGTGCACTGCGCGTCTCGACGTTCGGCTGCTCCATGGTCCGCTCCGCTCTCTGCTCGGTTGTACCGACGAGCGTAGGAACGGGGGCACCCGGAGCGACCCGGTCAGATGACTCGTTCCCACCCGTGCATCTCCGGCGGCGTACCGATCGCAGTGACGGAGCGCTCGGCCGGGACACGCTCGGCTCCCCCGCCGACGGTCTGCTCCGAGAGTCGTCCGACGCTCGCCGCGACGTCCCCGGTCGTGATGGACTTGCCCGCATGATGATCTCTCCGCGCGAGTCCGCGCACGACACGAAGGCAGGCGTCTGATGGCCGAGGAGCGCGCGATCCTCGCGGGCGGATGCTTCTGGGGGCTCCAGGAGCTCATCCGCGACATGCCGGGCGTCTTCAGCACCCGCGCCGGGTACGCCGGCGGCAGCACGCCGAACGCGACCTACCGCCACCACGGCGACCACGCGGAGGCGGTCGAGATCGAGTTCGATCCCGAGCAGCTCTCCTACCGCGACCTGCTCGAGTTCTTCTTCCAGGTTCACGACCCGACGACGAAGAACCGTCAGGGCAACGACATCGGCACGGCCTACCGCTCCGTGATCCTCTTCCTCTCGCCCGAGCAGGAGAAGGTCGCGCGCCAGACGATCACCGAGATCGACGCGTCGGGCCGCTGGCCCGGACCGGTCGTCACCGAGGTCGAGCCCGCCGGCGAGTTCTGGGACGCCGAGGAGGAGCACCAGGACTACCTGCGCAAGCACCCCGGCGGCTACACCTGCCACTGGGTCCGGCCTAAGTGGGCGCTCGACGCCTGATCCCGGTCACGCGGGACGCGGGGCCCCGGGCTCCGCTCCCGCGGGCACGGCTCGCGTCCGGTGCGCGAAGAGCAGCACCACGGCGAGCGCCGAGAGCACGAGGGCCGGCGTCGGAGCCCAGGCCGGAGCGAGCGTCACGGTCGCCGCTCCGACGACGGCCCCGCCCGCGAGGCTCGCGACGATGAGCGCCTGGAGGGTCCTCGACCCGGACGAGCGCTCGGCGAGCTCCTGCATCAGGCTGGTGAGCGTGCCCGTGACGAAGGTCGTCGTCAGTCCGGCGGCGCCGGAGATCCGCTTCGCCAGCACGGTCTGCAGGCCGAGCGCCGCCGCACTGGTCGCGATGAACGCGCAGTCGACGAGCAGCGACCGGCCGCCCTGCACCGTCGGCCAGGCGGCCGCGACGGCGAGCTGGAGGACGACCCCCACGAGCGCGATGGAGCGGAGCGGACGCCTCCCGTCGACGGTCGGCGACGTGCGCGCCCGCGTCCCGCGGAACCCGGCGTAGACCGCTCCGGCGAAGAAGACGATCGCCGTGACCGCTCCGGCCGCGGTCGTCAGCCAGGCGGAGCGGGGGTACAGCCCCAGCAGCACCAGGTTGCCCGTCATGTTCGCGGTGAAGATGCCGCCGAGCAGGAGGAACGCGAACGCGTCGGTCGCGCCCGAGGCGATCGCCAGCAGCACCAGGGCGAGCCTGAGGCGCGCGGGACCGGTCACCGCCGTCACGCGCGGCCCTCAGCCATGGAGCTGCCGCCAGGTGACGATCTGCTCGCCGCGGAGCTCGTAGCTCCCGAAGCAGCGGAGCCAGTGGCCCTCCCCCGTGTCCGAGCGGAGGTGCAGGGCGTGCTCGGTGAGGACGACGCTGCCGGCCACGGCGATCGTCACGAGGGCGATCCGGATCTCGGTGAACGCCCGGTGGACCTCGTCGCACAT
Source organism: Rathayibacter sp. AY1B5 (assembly GCF_002932795.1). Classification (NCBI taxonomy): domain Bacteria; kingdom Bacillati; phylum Actinomycetota; class Actinomycetes; order Micrococcales; family Microbacteriaceae; genus Rathayibacter; species Rathayibacter sp. AY1B5. The sequence continues at coordinate 20,581 of NZ_PSWM01000020.1, read as the reverse complement.
CTCGAGGACCCGCGCCCGGCCCGCGATCTCCTGCGAGCTCGACGCGCTGTACACCACCTCCGGATGCAGGAACGGGATGAGCTGCCGGCTGTCGCGAGCGCTCCACACCTCGAGGAAGTCGCGCACCACCAGCTCGTTCTCGATCATCGCGACGCCCCGCACCGACGCGTCCTGCCAGCTCTCGGCCATGGGTCCTCCCGCCGTCCCCGCACCGACACTCGTCGATGGCGACGAGCCTGCCCGAGAGCGCTCCCGGCGCCTACGCGTCGGATGACCCGATCTCCCCGGCGGCGGGCTCACCGCGCGTGCGCCGTCGCCAGCTCGCCCCAGTGCGTCGTCGCCCGGAGCGAGAGGGCGTCGCGCTTCATCGTCCATACCGGCCCCGTGCGGATGCCCGCCAGCCCGAGGCCGACCGCGGACCGCCCGTGGCGCTTCGTCACGGCGTCGATGGTGGCGCCGAGTCCCTTCGTGTCGAAGGCGGCGTCGAAGATCTCGAGCAGCGCGTGGGAGTTCCGCGGCGACAGGTTCGTGAGGATGACGCCGGCCCGCACGTAGCGCGCGCCCTCCCGCAGCCGCGGGCGCAGGGTGCCGATCGCGGCCCTCACCATCGCCACCGGGTCGTCCGTGGGGACGGGGAAGCCAGCCAGGCCGCCCGCGGACTCGTACGGCGCGTCCGCGAACGGCGAGGTCGACGCGAACACGCTCATCGTCTTCGTCACCGACTCCTGCGCCCGGAGGCGGTGGGCGGCGCGCTGCGCGTAGACGGAGAGCACCTGCTCCATGTCCGCGATCGTCGTCACCGGAGTGGCGAAGGACCGGGAGAAGATCAGCTGGTCGCGGACGGTCCGGGCGGCCTCGAGCGGGATGCAGTCGACGCCGCGCAGCTCGTAGACCGAGCGCTGCAGGACGACGGAGAACTTCCTGCGGATGAGCGCGGGGTCCGCGTCGCGGAGGTCGCGGACGGTGTGGATGGACAGCTCCGCGAGGCGCTTCCCCGTGCGGCCGGCGACGCCCCACAGCTCGGTGACGTGCTGCGAGGCCATCAGCGCGTCGAGCTGCTCGGGCGTGTACCAGTCGGTGTCGCAGACACCGCCGAGGCTCGGGTGCTTCTTCGCTCCGCCCTTGTTGACGAACTTCGCGAGCGTCTTGCTCGGCCCGAAGCCGACGCACACGGGCAGCCCGACGTTCTTCGCGACCGCCGCCCGCATCGCGCGTCCGATCTTCGCCCGCTCGGCCACGTCGCCGTCGACGCCGAGGAAGCTCTCGTCGATCGAGTACACCTCCTGCCAGGCGGAGTACCGGCCCAGCAGCTCCATCACGCGGGCGGACAGCTCGCCGTACAGCTCGTAGTTGCTCGAGCGGGCGACCACCTCCGGAAGGCGACCGGAGCGGATGAGCGGCTCGATCCGGAACCAGGGGGTGCCGTTCTCGATGCCGAGCCTCTTCACCTCGTCGGAGCGCGCCACGACGCAGCCGTCGTTGTTCGAGAGGACGACGACGGGCCGCCCGGCGAGCGTCGGATCGAACAGCCGCTCGCAGGAGACGTAGAACGAGTTCACGTCGACCAGGGCGATGCGCCGCTCAGAGCGCACGGTGCAGCCTGTGGAGGCAGACGGTGACGACGCCCCACACCTGGAGGTCGCTCAGCTCGGCGACGTGGATCGGCGGGTACTCCGGGTTCTCGGCCCGCAGCACCACTCCCCCGGGGTGCAGCTCGAGGCGCTTGACCGTCAGCTCGCCGTCGAGGATCGCGATGACGACGCTCCCGTGGGTCGGCGTGATCGACCGGTCGACCACGAGCTCGTCCCCGTCGCTGATGCCGGCGCCGACCATGCTCTCGCCCGAGACCCGCACGATGAACGTCGACGTCCTGTCGCGGATCAGGTGGTCGTTGAGGTCGAGCGACCCGTCGAAGTAGTCCTGCGCCGGCGAGGGGAAGCCCGCCGCCACCGCCTCGCTGGTGACGAGGAAGGTGACGGCGACGGCGTCCGAGGCCGGAGTCGCGATGCGCTCCACGACGGTCACGCTCATGGTCGGCTCCCTCCTCGTCGCGTCGAACGTGTGTTCGAACGCGTCCGAGTGTAGGTCGGGGGCACCGACATTCGGGGGGCGCCCGGCGCCGTCCTCGACCGCCCGCGGGGACGATCCCCGGCGACGCCGCCGGTCGCCGGGAGGAGTGGCGCGTCGGCCGACGCGAGCCCAGCCTCCCTGGAGCCTTCTCCGACACGATCCGACCTCACCCCTCGGAAGGAGCCTTTCCCCTGCGCGCATCCCGTCCTCTCCCCGGCGACCCCTGGCCGTCGGGGATGGTCATCACGGTCGAGGACGACCCCTGGGCGCTGCTCGAGCTCCGGTCGGCATCGGACCGCTGCGCCGCCGCGCTCCGCCGGTTCGCCGACGGCTCGCTGGAGTGACGGGGCACGGATCTCCGGATCGGATGAACGCACGCGCGTTCCGGACGGTATCCCTCTTCGAGCCGCCGATCTCCGGCGACCGCAAGTCTCGAGGAGTGCACGATGAGCAGGAACATCAGAGTCGGCATCGCAGCTGTCGCCGTCGCGGGCGTGATGGCGGTGGCACCCGTGCTCGCCGGTGCGAGCAGTGTCGCTCCCGCCGCGGCGACCAGCGACTCCAGCAGCGCGTCGGACAGGAACCTGATCAACGCGGTCCGCTCCGTGGCGGCGAAGCTGCGGGTCGTCGGCCTCTCCGACGGCGGCACGAAGCTCGTGCAGTTCAACCCGACGAAGCCCGGCAAGGTCACGAACCGCGTCGCCGTCGCCGGCCTCACCGGCGGCGACACCGCGCTCATCGGCATCGACTACCGGGTCCAGGACGGCGCCCTCTACGGCGTCGGCGACAACGCGGCGAGCGCCGGCGTCTACTCCATCGACCCGTCCACCGGCGTCGCCACCCAGGTGACCCGTCTCACCGTGGCGCTGAGCGGCACCTCCTTCGGCGTCGACTTCAACCCCGCCGCCAACGCGCTCCGCGTCGTCAGCGACACGGGCCAGAACCTCCGTCAGCCGTTCGCCACCGCGGGCGCCGCGACGGTCGCCGACGGCACGCTGAGCTACGCCGCGCCGGCCGTGGCCACCGGTGTCGCCGGGGCCGCCTACACGAACAACGATCTCGACGCGAACAGCGCGACCACGCTGTTCGTCCTCGACACGGCCCTCGACCAGATCGCGATCCAGTCCCCGGCCAACGCCGGAACCCTGGCGCCGACCGGGAAGCTCGGCCTCGACGCGGTGGGCGCGACCGGCTTCGACATCTACTCCGTCCTCCGCAACGGCAGCTCCATCGGCTCGGTCGGCCTCGCCGCCGTCAACGGGTCGCTCTACGAGATCGGACTGCTGAACGGCACGGCGACTCCGCTCGGCACCATCGGTGCGAGTGTCACCGACATCGCCGTCCCGCTCGTCCAGCGCTGACCCGACCGGACCACTCCGGCGACCAGGCTCCTGCCGACCGATGCTCCCGGTGAGCGCCGGTCGGCAGGACGGCGGTCGGCAGGACGCTCCGGCGGGCCGCCTCGGCCGAGAGCCCTCGTCGGAAAGTTCACTCAGCTATGCATCACCGTTCACCCACCGACGCGGCGATGAGGAGTGAGATGAGCGTGCCCCTTTTCGGGGTCTCACCTCTCAAGGAGTCCACGACGTGACACGACTGTTCCGCTCCGCGAACCGCGGACGCTCCGCTCTGGCCCTCTCGGCCGCTGCTCTGGTCTGCGCCGCCGCCCTGGCCGCACCCGGAGCCGCCACCGCCGTCGGTGCCGCCGATCTCTCCGCCACCGGCGGAGCCGCCCGCATCTCCCCGGTCGACGCCGACCTCTCCGACTCGCTGCGCGCAGCGGTGAAGGAGCAGGACGCGAAGAACGTCATCCTCCTCATCGGGGACGGCATGGGCGATTCGGAGATCACCGTCGCCCGCAACTACCAGTACGGAGCAGCCGGCCGCTTCCCCGGGATCGACGCCCTGCCGATCACCGGTCAGTACACGACCTACTCGCTCTACCGCGCGGACGACCCGGCGACGGGCGCCGTCAAGGGCGCCCCGGACTACGTGCCCGACTCCGCCGCCACCGGCAGCGCCTGGGCCACCGGCACCAAGACCTACGACAACGCCATCTCGGTCGACATCGACCAGCAACGCAAGGACACCCTCCTCGAGATCGCGAAGGCGAACGGCCTGAAGACCGGCAACGTCACCACCGCCGAGATCCAGGACGCCACCCCGGCCGTACAGGCCGCCCACGTCGACGCCCGCAGCTGCTACGGACCCGACAGCGCGAGCTGCGGCGACGACGCGCTGGAGAACGGCGGGCTCGGCTCGATCAGCGAGCAGATCCTCGACACCCGCGCCGACCTGACCCTCGGCGGAGGCTCGGCCAGCTTCGCGCAGGTCGCCCGCGCCGGCGACTGGAGCGGCGAGCCGCTGTTCCAGCAGGCCGCGGAGCGCGGCTTCCAGGTGCTCGGCGACGCCACGACTCCCGCCACCGCCGCGCAGCTCGACGCGCTGACCGTCGCCGACCAGGACGCGCCCGTGCTCGGACTGTTCAACGCCGGCAACCTGCCCGTCCGCTACGCGCCCACGCCGGCGACGGTCGGCGGAGCGGACGCCGCCCCGCAGACCTGCGTCGCGAACCCCGCCCGTCCGGCCGAGCAGCCGACGCTCCGCTCCATGACCGAGAAGGCGATCGACCTCCTCGACACCGGCGACAAGGGCTTCTTCCTCCAGGTCGAGGGCGCCAGCATCGACAAGCAGGACCACGCCGCGAACGCGTGCGGCCAGATCGGCGAGACCGTCGACCTCGACGAGGCCGTCCAGGCCGCGCTCGCGTTCGCCGAGGCGGACGGGAACACCCTCGTCATCGTCACCGCCGACCACGCCCACTCCAGCCAGATCGTCGACTCCACCCCGCCGACCTCGCTCAGCACCGCGCTGAAGACCGCCGACGGCAGCACCATGAAGGTGTCGTACGGCACCGCCGCCGAGGGCGGATCGCAGCAGCACACCGGAACGCAGCTGCGCATCGCCGCCTACGGGCCGGGCGCGGCGAACGTCGCCGGGCTCACCGACCAGACCGACACGTTCTTCACCATCACGAACGCGCTCGGAGTGGACCGCGACATCCGCTCGATGAGCTTCGGAGCCACCGCCGAGCTCTCCGGCTCGTCGTTCGCCCCCGGAGCCGACGTCTCCCTCACCGCGAAGGGCTTCAACGGGGACACGCAGCTGATCGGCTCCGCGCCCCTGTTCACGGACCGCACTGCGACCCGCGACCTCGCCGGTGGCGGCCTCACCGTCACGGCGAAGGCGCCCACCACGCCCGGCGACTACAGCGTCACGGTGACCGGCGACCAGACCGGCAAGGCGATCACCCTGCCGTTCACCGTCACCGAGCGGCCGACGTCGAGCACCCCCATCACCGACAAGGTCAAGGACCTCGGCGGGAAGCTGATCGACAAGATCCGCCAGCACTGAGCACTCGTCGGCCCGGCTCCTCTGGAGGAGCGAGGGCCGACGGAGTCGCAGGAAGGGCCGTCCCTCGGGGCGGCCCTTCCTCGCGTCGGGGGGGTGTCGGCACGACCGAGCGGGGCGCGCGATCCGGCGGGACCGCTCCCGGCACCGGCGGCGGATGCTCCGCGGGCCCGAGCCGAGGTGGACGCCTCCTCCGCGGACCCGCCGCTGCCCTGTTGCGGACATGTCCGCTAGCGGCTGTTGTCGACGGCGGGACCGGGTGCCACTGTTCGGAGACGGCCACCCACGGTCGACCCGATCGAAGGCTCCAGCGTGCACTCTCCCTCCGCCTCCCGCCCGACCGACCCGGACGCCGGCACACGCCGCTCCGCCCGTGAGCGGAGGACGAGGCCTCGGGCGGCGGTCGGCCTGCTCGCGCTGACGGCGACCGTCGCGCTCCTGATCGGGACGACGGCTCCTCTGACCGCCGTCGCCGCGGCTCCCGCTGCGACCGGTGTCGTCGGCTGGGGTGACGGCTCCAGCGGGCAGGTCACTGCGCCGGCCGGGCTCACCGACGCGACGGCGATCGCCGCGGGCGGCTCCCACAGCGTCGCCCTGCGCGCCGACGGCACTGTCGCCGCCTGGGGCGAGGACAGCAGCGGGCAGGCCACCGTGCCGACCGGTCTGGACGACGTCGTCGCCGTCGACGCCGGCGTCAACCACAGCCTCGCCCTGCGCAGGGACGGGACCGTCACCGCCTGGGGCGACGACGGCGACGGGCAGGCCACGGTGCCGGACGGGCTCACCGACGTCACCGCCATCGCCGCCGGCGGCTACCACAACCTCGCCCTGCACGAGGACGGGACCGTCACCGCCTGGGGATACGACTTCTCCGGACAGGCGACCGTGCCGGACGGGCTCAGCGGAGTCGTCGCCATCGCCGCCGGCCGCTTCCACGACCTCGCACTGCACCGCGACGGCACCGTCACCGCCTGGGGAGACGACGCCTTCGGGCAGACCGACGTGCCCGCGGGGCTCTCCGGCGTCACCGCCGTCTCCGCCGGCTCCTCCCACAGCCTCGCGCTGCGCTCGGACGGGACCGTCGTCGCCTGGGGCAGCGACAGCGACGGCCAGTCCGACGTCCCCGACGGCCTCGCGGACGTCACCGCCGTCGCCGCCGGCGGCTACCACAGCCTCGCCGTGCGCCGCGACGGCACCGTCACCGCCTGGGGCTACGACGGCTTCGGAGAGGCCTCCGTGCCGACGGGACTCACGGGCGTCACCGCCGTGGCGGGCGGCAGCTTCCACAGCCTCGCTCTCGGCGCTCGGCCCGTCTTCACGGCCGACGCCCCTCCGGTGACGGCGCCTCTCGGAGCGCCCTTCTCCTACACCTTCACCGCCGGCGGCGCGTCGACGTTCGAGCTCTCCTCCGGGTCCCTCCCGGCCGGCCTGGCCCTCACCTCCGCGGGCGTCCTCTCCGGCACCCCGACCGCCGAGGGAGCGTCCTCCTTCACCGTGTCCGCCCGCACCACCTTCGGCACCACCACCGGCGCGCCGCACACCCTCACCGTCGGGCCGGCGGCGACCGCTCCGACCCTCTCGGGAACGGCCGCGGCCGGCGTGGTCGGCTCCGCCTACGACTTCACGTACACGGCGACCGGATCCCCGGCGCCGGTCGTCACCGTCGCAGCGGGCACTCTGCCTCCCGGACTCGCCCTCGACGTCTCCGGGCGCCTCACCGGCACCCCGACCGCCGCGGGGACCTACAGCTTCACCCTCCGCGCGGTGAACTCGGCGGGCACCGCCGAGGCGGCGAGCACGCTGACCGTCTCTCCGCAGAAGGCGACCACGAAGGCGGACCTGCGCGTCGACGTCTCGGCGCCGACCACGGCGGTGAAGGGGAGGACGTTCACGTACACGCTCCTCACGAAGAACGCCGGACCCTCCGCGTCGACGTCCGTCTACTCGAAGGTGGTCCTCCCCCCGACCGTGCAGTTCGTCTCCGCCACGGGCTCGTACAGCCGTATCGGGAACATCGTGATCTACCCGCGCTCGAGTCTGGCGAACGGGCGGACCGTCACCGAGAGGATCACCGTCACGGCCACCGGCTCCGGCACCGCGACGGCCTTCGCCGCCGCGTTCTCGGTCAGGACGCCGGACCCGTCGATCCGCAGCAACGCCGATACCGCCGCGACGACCGTCCGCTGACCGCGGGCGCAGGAGGACGGCGGGCGGAGCTCCGGTATCGCCCGCCTCCGCGGTCGTCGGAACGCGGATGCTCCGGGGAATCCCCGCTCATCGGCGCCCGACCCGCGGAGGGGCTCGCGGCTAGAGCACGTCGGCGATCGCGGCGAACGTCCTGTCCGGGTCCTCGAGCTGCATGTCGTGGTGCACGCCCGGGAGCCGGCGCACCTGCCAGCCCCGCTGCTCGAGCCGCGCGGCCAGGGCGTCGGGCAGCACCGCCGGCGACTGGTCGGAGAGCACGATCGTCGACGGGACCGCCGGCGCCTGGACCGGGACCGGGTGGAAGGCGACGTCCCGGAACACGCCGACGGCCATCCGCGCGTCGAACCTCTTCTTCGCGTCGTCGAGCAGCGCGCGGATCTCCGGGCTGTAGGCGGCGCGGACCGCGGCGCTCGCCCGCGCCTGCCCGAGCTGGGCGACGCCGAGCGACAGCAGCGGTGCCGCCCAGAACAGCCGTCCGCGCAGGCCGCTCGTGGGGAGCGACAGGGCGAACCCGGGATCGAGGTAGACGGCCCGGCCGGGCGCGAGTCCGGCGACGGCACGCTGCAGCACCGCGCCGCCGAGCGAGTGGCCGACCACGCTGTGGAGCCCTGCCGGCAGCGTCTCGACCAGATCGGCGGCCATGTCGTCGATCCGGTACGACTCGGCCCGCGGGCTCTCGCCGTGCCCGCGCAGATCGACGGCGGTGACGGTGTGACGGCCGGTCGCGACGAGCCGCTCGACGAGCGGCCCCCAGGTCGCCGCCGACCCGCCGAGACCGTGCACCAGCCCGACGTGTCGCGGTCCGGATCCGGTGGTGAGGGTCTGCAGGAGCATCCCCTGATCCTGCCCGAGACGGTGCCCGAGGCCGAGGTGCCGGGCGGGTGGAGAGCCTGCTGCACGCTCTGCGTCGATGATCGCGCCACTTCTCCTGCCATCGAGGTGCCCGCTCTTGACTCCGTCGACGAGCGCTGGGAGGTTCTCCGGATGCGGTCGCACTCCGCCGTCCGCCCGAGCAGCCGACCGAAGAGAGGTCCTCCATGACAGCGACGAGCGGAGCCACGGGAACGGTCGGCCGGACCGCCCTCGTCTTCGGGGCGGCGGGTCTCGTCGTCGGCGCCGTCGTGGGAGGAGCCGCCGTCTTCGGAGCGGGACTCCTCCTCGACGACTCGAGATCGAGGATCACGATCCGGGACGTCACCCGCGCGGACCTGGACGGCCTCGAGCGGGCCGCCGCTCCGAGCAGGGACGCCTGCGGAGATCGTCGGGGGTGCGTGGAGGGCGTCGACGGGCCCGGGGCGTCGATCCACCGCTACCGCTCCCTCGATCTCGCGCGGCAGGCGACGGTCTACAGCACGAGGGACGTCTACCGGTCGGACCGGCTCGTCATCGAGTTCGAACCGCACCTGGGACCTGATGAGCGGCACGACCCGATCCAGGTGATCGAAGGGACCTGGACCGGAAGCAGCGACTGACGGGCTCCGAGCGAGCCGGTCTCCCGCGCGCGAGCGGCTCGACCTCCGGCGCAGGGACTGCTCCGTGAGCGCCGATCCTCCTCCGGGATGCCCACCGGACAGGGGCCTCCGCAGGGGGTCCGCTCGGGTGCGGTCCGGTCCTACGCTCGCCCCATGCACCTCCGCACTGTCGCGATCAGGCCCGGCGCCGCCGCCCTCGGGCCGGTCGGCGCGCCGCCTCGGACCGCGCTGGACGACGTGCTCGCCCACCTGATCGCGGCGCTGGCGATCGGATCCGGCCTGCTGCTGGTGCCGGCGGGCGTCGGCGGAGTGCCGCTGCTCGCCACGGGATCGACCGGAGCGAGCGCCTTCGAGGCCTGGACGCTGATCCGCACCACCGTGGCGCTGCAGGTCGGCATCGCCGTGCTCGCGATCGGTCTCGGCGCCGTGGCGCGGACGCGCGGTCCCGCGGGGACCCGAGCGGAGCGCTGGTGCGTGGTCGCCGCGATGAGCGCCGCGATCGGCGTGGTGCTGCTGGTCGTGCCGCCGGTCTGAGGACCCCCCGGGGAGCGTCGCCCACCAGTCTGTCCGGGTCGCCGCGCGCGCCCGTGACCGAACCGTCACCTCGCGCCGCGCGGCGTGATCGGATCGTTGCAGGATCCGGCACCGGCTGAGGTTCCGCATAGGACACACTCAGCGACAGGGGGCGAGCGTCCCCCGCTCATGGGGAAGCCGACCGCGATCAGCGGCTCGGAGGAAGCAGGAATCGTGCGCTCTGCGCGACGACGCCACGGCGTCACCGTCATCACCACTGCGGCACTGCTGGGGGCGCTCGCGTTCCCGTCCGTCGCCCTGGCCACCGAGGTCGTCCCAGACGCCGCCTCGAGTCCTGCACCGGCCGAGCCGGCTCCCACCGCGGAGCCGACCGCGACTCCGGAGCCCACGGCGACGCCGCAGCCGGCCTCGACTCCGGCGCCCACTCCGGCTCCGACCATCGCGCCCGTCGAGAGCGCGCAGTCGCCCCTGGCGATCGCCCTCGACCGCACCACCTACGAAGCGGGCTCGGCGTTCTCCGCGATCCCGTCGGCGGAGGGCTGGGCCGGCGGCCTGGACGTGTCCGGGACCGGTTTCCAGCCCGGCACCGTCGCCGTCGTCGTGCTCCGCGACGGCGACTCGGAGGAGGCCGTCACCACCAGCGTGATCACCTCCTCCGGCGAGCTCCGCCTCCAGGACTGGCTCCCCACCGACGCGGACGGCGTCGCGGTGGACCCCCACCTCCCGCTCCCCGGCGAGACGATCTCCGTCGTCGCGGAGGGACTCGACGCCTCGGGCGCCCGTGTCGCCTCCGATGCCGTCGAGCTGACCGTGACGCAGCCCGACACGAGCGTCGTCTTCCAGAACCGGGAGGACGGCGGGGTGCTCCCGGCCGGTGCGGACATCCAGGTCGGCGAGTTCCGGATCTACGGCGTCGTCGCCTCGTTCCGCGGATTCGACCGCGGCGAGGACGTGTCCGTCACGCTCACCGCGCCCGACGGCAGCACCTCCGCCCTCGTGCCCCCCGCGCCGACCCCGCTCTCGGGCGAGGCCTTCGTCCTGCTCGACGCCGACACCATGGCGGACCAGCTGGGCACCTTCACCGTCACCGCCACGGGAGAGACCAGCGGACGCTCCGTGACGTCGTCGCTCGAGCAGGTCCCCTCGCGCACCGCGATCCGGATCTGGCCCCAGGGGGCTTCGCCCGAGCCCGCCCCGGCGGACGGACAGCCCACCAGCGGTGGCGCTCTCCTCGGCTTCGGCGCGGACGAGACCGTCTCGATCGGCGTCTTCTCGACCTCGGGTGCGCGCCAGACGCTCACGGGCGGCGGCTCGAGCCTCGAGGTCGGCGTCGACGCGCTCGGCTGGAGCCTGATCTCCCTCGGCCAGTACCCGCTGCAGGACCCGGCGAGCGAGATCTACTGCGTCATCGCCCGCGGCACGTCGAGCGGTCTCGTGGCGAGCACCTCCTACGACTACACCCTGACGGAGGAGGACCCGATCGCCGGAGAGGCCGACTGCTCCGCCGCGGTCGCCGCGGTCACGGCGCACCCTGTCGGCGCCGGGCCCGCAGGGCACCCGGCCGGCTCCGGACCCGCTGCGCAGACGGGCGGCCACCGCCCTGTCCTCGCCTCGACCGGCGTCTCGACGACCGCGCCGCTCGCCCTGGCCGCCTTCGGCATCCTCGGCGGTCTCGCCCTGACGGTGCTCCGCCGCCGCGCGTAGACGGCCACGCACCGCGGACGACGAAGGCGCCCGGGCACACCGCCCGGGCGCCTTCGCGGTCGCGAGACCCGTCGGGTCAGTCGGACGGCACCGCGCAGGTCTCCTCCGCCGCGGTCTGACCCGGAGCGTCGACGGCGACGGGAGCGGGATCCGTCGGAGCCGCGCCGCCGTCCGCGGGCGCCTCCGCCGCGGGCGCCTCCTCCGCCGGAGCGTCGGATGCGAGGGTCACCGGCTGGTCGTTGAGGACGCGGTTCATGAGCTCGGCCCCGACCTCGGCGTTGGGCACGACCTTGCCCGGGTAGTCCGGGTCGTCGAGCGCCGGGTACTGCACGAACACCATCTTCGAGAGGTCGACGTCCTTCAGCGCGAGGGCGAGCGAGATCATCGTCGCCGGGCTCGTGAGCGACGTCGACAGGTGCACGTTCGACGAGGTCGCCTGCGCGAGTCCGTAGAGGGCGGGGATGTTCGAGAGGGTGTCGGCCGAGCGGACGGTGCGCATCAGCGAGGCCAGGTACTGCTGCTGCGACGAGATGCGGCTGAGGTCGCTCTGGTCGCCGACGCCGTGGCGGCTGCGGAGGAACGAGAGCGCCATCGACCCGGAGACGGTGGAGGTGCCGGCGGGCAGGTCGAGTCCCGAGTCGGTGTCGAGGATCGGACCGGTGAGGCAGATCGGGACGCCGCCGACGGCGTTGCTCATCTCGATGACGCCGTTGAAGGACACCCAGCCGGCGTAGGGCACGGTCAGCCCGGTGAACTGCTGCAGGGTGTCGTTGACGCAGGCGAGCCCGCCGTACTGGAACGCGGAGTTGAGCGGGACGCCGGTGGTCGCCTCGGTGACGACGCCCGTCTCCGGATCGGTGCAGGCGGGACGGTCCAGGATCAGGTCGCGCGGGAAGCTGATCACCGTCGCGCTGCGATGGTCGGCCGAGACGTGGAGAAGGATGTTGACGTCGTTGAGCGTGTCGTCGCGGACGCCGAACGTGTCGCCCTGCGTCGCGTCGTTGTCGGTGCCGACCACCAGGACGTCGAAGCCGCCCTCGACGGCGCCCATCTGCACGTTCCCGGCGGTGGGAGGAGCGACGCCCAGGTCGACCGCGTTGTCGGCGACGTTCCGGCTGATGCTCACCGTCGCGATCGCCACGAGCGAGGTGGCGCTGACGGCGAGGACGCCGACCACCGCCGCGATCCCGACCACGACTGTCCGCACCCCGGACCGCCGTCGGAGCCGCCCGTGCCGCACCGCGCGCTCGTGAACCCTCATGCGCTCCCACCCCTCGCCCCGCCCGCCCGTTGGCGGACGCAGTCGCTCGCCAGTGTAGGCAGGCGCCCTCCGACGCGGCGTGGAACGCCCCTGCTACGGTCGTGCGCGCATCGAGGAGCGGAGGAGGAGCCGTGGAACGCCGAGTCGTCGACCCCGTCACGCAGGTCGAGTGGATCGTCCCGCGCTTCGCGACGGAGGAGGGCACCCTCGCCCGCGCGCGGGCCGATCGGGAGGGGCGGCTCACGGATCTGCGCCTGTCCCCCGACCACTGCGCGGGGTATCCGCTCTGGGGAGTCGACGGCATGATCGACGATCCGGGTGCGGTCGGCGTCCCGGAGGCCCTGCTCGGACCGCTGCTCCGCTGGCAGGAGCTCTGGGCGTCCGGGTGCGACGTGTTCGAGGGCTGGAGGAGCGCCGAGGCGGAGGAGCGCTGGCTCGCCCTCGGCCGCGAGCTGCACACCGAGCTCGAAGCCGCCCTCTGGCTGACGACCCGGGTGCACGCCTCCTTCTGAGGGCGACGCGCTCGCAGCCCCCGGCCGCGGATCAGCGAGGCGGGCGACGCTCGGCTTCGCGCGACGGCACTCCTCGGCTGATCGGCGCGACGAGCCGCCCGGTCCGCTCGCTCCAGAGCGCGGCCACCGCGGAGCGACGCCGTTCCACCACTCCGACCATCACCGCGGCCGCAACGAGCAGCACGAAGCAGACGCTGTAGAGCAGGCCGAACGTCGGCGGCGGCGCGACGAAGACGGCCACGGCCGCGAAGGCGGGCACGATCCCGGCGAGCGTCAGCCACCAGCCGAGACAGGCGTGCTGAAGACTCCGGTACTCCTCCACGCTGACGACCTCGCACGGCACCCACACCCGGAGCACGGGACGCAGGCGATCGCGGTCATCACGAGAGAGGACCGTCCAGGTGGACCGGTAGAACCGCCCCCCGCCCAGCAGAAGGAGCGTGCCGCGCTCGTAGGCGGCTGCGGAATGGAGGACCGGCGCGGGCGCCGTCCGCTCCGTGCGCTCACCGAAGTCCGGCGGAGGCAGCGGCGTCGAGTCGGAGTCGACTGCGCGGTCGGGCACCAGGAGCCCGTCGAGCCGATCGACCAGCACCCGGAAGCGCTCGTTCAGTCGCCGATCGGCGAGCCCTGTCGTCGTCTCCCGCAGCCCCCGAGGCGCCGACAGCCGGTACCGGAGGACGTCGTACGCTCCGTCGTCACCGGATCGCAGACGCGATCGATCGTGGCGCAGGACGACGGCCCACTGCGGGCGCTCGTACTCCTCGAGCAGAGCGATCAGCGCGTCCAGCACGGCGACGACATCCGATCGGTCGGGCATCGTGCGCCCCCTCATCTCTTCTTCCGCGCCGATGCTACCGAGCCGCGCGGCCGAGCGGTGCTGAACGGGGAGCAGGAGCCGCGGCCGCAACCCGTCCCCGGACCGGCCCCCGCATGCCTACCCTGGACGGTGCGCTCTCCTCGTCTTCTGCAGCAGGTCGTCGGCAAGCTCGGCGGGCAGCGGCCCGCGGCCCCGGTGAGCCGTCGAGCGCAGCGGGCACTCCTCGCCGAGCAGACGGTCCGCGGGGTGCTCGAGCTCGCCGTGCGGCTGGGCGAGACGCTGCTCTCGCTGGGGTCCGCGGCCGCCGAGGTGACCGAGACGATCCAGCGGGTGTGCCGCGCGTACGGCATCGAGTGCCAGGTCGACCTCACCTTCACGTCGATCCTGGTCGTGCACGACGGAGGCGACGACTCCCCCAGCGTGAGCGTGCTGCGCGTCGTCCCCTCCCGCAGTGCCGACTACGAGCGGCTCTCCCGCGTGACGGCGCTCGTCACCGCCATCACCGAGGGCTCGCCGGAGGTGCGCGTCGCCGACGCCGTCGACTCCGCCGAGGCCCGCGAGGAGGCGCGGCACCAGTTCGAGGCCGCGCACGACCGGCTCGACGCGATCCTCGTCCAGCCGCACCGCTACCGCCGCGGAGTCGTCACCCTCACGCTCGCGCTGATGGCGGCGGGCGTCGCGCTCCTGCTCGGCGGCGGACCCCTCGTCGTGCTCCTCGCCGCCGCGACGGCCGCCGCGATCGACCTGGTCAACCAGCTGCTCGCCCGCTGGGGCCTGCCCGCCTTCTTCCAGCAGATCGCCGGTGCCGCACTGGCGACCGGAGTGGCGGTGGTGCTGCTCGCGGTCGTGCCGCGGCTGCCCGTGGAGCTGGCGGTGCTCCCGCCCGCGCTCGTCGTCGCGTCGGGGGTGGTCGTGCTCCTCGCCGGGCTCTCGTTCGTGGGAGCGGCGGACGACGCGATCAACGGGTTCCCGATCACGGCGGGCGGCCGGCTGCTCGAGGTCGGACTGCTGACGCTGGGCATCGTCGTCGGCATCGCCGTGGTGCTGGACGGCGCGCGCTCGCTCGGGGTCGAGCTGGTGCTGGTCGACTCCTACGCCCGCCCCTGGCCGGCCGCCGTGCAGGTGCTCGGCGCCGGGGTCGCGGCGGGCGCCTGGGCGCTCTCGTCGCACACCCCGCCGCGGCCCGCGCTCATCGCCGCCCTCACCGGCGCCGGCGCCTTCCTCGTCTCCGACTCGCTGACCACCTCGGGTTTCGCGCCGCTCATGGCCAACGCCCTCCCGGCGCTGGCGATCGGCCTGCTCGGCGAGATGCTGGCCGAGCGGATGCGGGTGCCCGCCGTGGTGACCACCGCGTGCGCGATCGTCCCCCTCCTGCCCGGCCTCACCCTCTACCGCGGCGTCCTCGGCCTCACCTCGAACGCCGGCCCGAGCGCCGGGATCGAGCTCCTGCTGCAGGCCGGCATGATCGCGCTGGGCCTCGCCGGCGGAGTCACGCTCGGCCGCATCGCCTACCGCCGGCTGCGCACTCCGATCGTGCGGGCCGTGGCGCCGGTCCGCGCCCGGACGCGTCGCGACCGCGGCATGGAGCAGGCCCTCGCCGCCGACGTCCTCTACCAGGACGACGCCGCGGCGGCCCCCGAGCAGCAGGCGGACGCACCGGCCCCGGACGAGTCGTCCCCGCGCGCGGCCGCGCCGCTGCCGGACGAGCCGGCGACCGCGGCGGAGGAGCCGTTCGTCCGGACCGGCGTCGTGCCGATCGTCAGCACGATCGGCGTGACGGAGCCGCTCCCGGTCGTTCCCGAGGAGGATCCGGCCGGACGGGACTGACGGACGACCGCGCCGGACCCGGGAGGGACAGCCCGTGGGCGGCGAGGTGGTCCTTCAGGGCGCGGACGCCGGGCAGCCCGACCTGGTGCGCGACGAGCTCCGCTTCGATCGGCGTCACCGCCGGGTAGGTGCGCAGCAGCTTCTCCGCCGTCTCCGCTCGGGCGAGCCGCAGGGCGCCCTTCGCCGTGGTGCCGGTCGGTGCGAACGCGCGCTGCAGCCTCCGCTCGCTGACGGCGAGCTCGGCCGCGAGGCGGCGGACGGAGAGAGCCGGATCGCCGAGCCGTTCCCGGATGATCCGCCGCGCGCCGAGGACGAGGCGGCGGTCCGCGGGGTCGAGCGTCCGCGGCAGGTCCGGTCCGATCCGATCGAGGACGTCGGAGGCGAGCGCCTCCAGCGCCGTCCGGTAGCCGGTCGGGAGCGGGATCGACGACTCGTCGGTGCTCCCGAGGATCTCGTTGGCGAGCGCGGAGAGGGTCCGGACCCCTCGGAGGGCGCCCTCGACGAGCAGAGGCTCCTCCCCCAGCTGCAGGTCGAACCGGGAGGAGGTCGATCCGAAGACGATCTCGATCGTGCCGACCGGACCGGTGTTCCTCGTTCCGAGGACGCGCGTCGCCCGGGTGAACACGGCCTGCCCGCGCTCCACCCGGACGCTCCCGGAGGGGAGGAGGAGCTCGAGCGCGCCCTCGGTGACCATCGAGAGCGAGACGCCCGGCGAGCGCGACCCGCCCCAGCTCGTCTCCCCCGGTCCGCGGAGGATGCGCGCGAGGGCCAGATCCGGCGCCCGGTAGGTGTCCGCCACCAGCCGGAAGCCACGGGCGGCCGCTGCGGTGGCGAAGCCGCGCCCGCCGAGCCAGGCGGCCGCGCTCGCACCTCCGAGGCCCACTCTCCGCTCGAGCACCACCGGGTCGCTCCGCAGCATGCGCCCACCCCTCCCCTGTCGGCCTTCGATCCGTCCTCCGTACACAACCACACGCGTGTTATCCGCGCCGAACGGACGACAATGCGACCGCTCCTGACGAGAAACCGTCCGATCGCCGCCGCGCCCTCGATCTGACGCCGCGTCTCGGTGACGATCGGTCAGATCCACCCGTCGGCTGCGGAGAAGAACCCGACACGCGCAGGCGGGCCGGTCGCCCTCCCGGGCGGCCGGACGGAGCCCTCGTCTGCGTCGCCGCATCGCCGGCGCCGACACGACACCGCGAACCGGACGGACCACCGTCCTCTAGGAGACATCCATGTCACACACCCCTCAGCTCGACGAGACATCGACGGACGCCCTGTCCGGGGCTGCGCGCGAGGCGACCTCCCGCCGGACGATCGTCCGCGGAGCCGTCTGGGCCGCGCCGGTCGTGGCGGCCACGATCGCCGCCCCGCTCGCGGCGGCGTCGACCGTCCCGACCGACCCGCAGGTCGACCTGGCGACGACGGTGCGGCGCCCGACCGAGGCCCCCGACGGTGCGGTCTCGGGCGGCGGGACCTTCAACGGCAATCCGATGTACAAGGGCTACCGGGACCTGACGTTCGTCACGACCTACCGCAACAACGGGCCCGACACGGTGCCCGCCGGCTCCGTCATCGGCTTCGGCCTGGCGTTCGCCGGCTACTGGGACTCGCTCGCGGTGCAGGAGAACCCCGCCTCGATCCCGCTCACCGACCTCGGCATCGACACCAGCGCGACCACCAAACTCGAGGAGGATCCCAACGTCTCGGTCAACATCAAGTGGTGGTCCCAGCGCGTGGAGAAGCCGCTCGCTCCGGGAGAGGTCTTCAACCTGACCTACAAGGCCCAGCTCCGGGATCGTCCGTCGAACCCGTCGGGTGTGGGCTTCCCGAAGTACGGCTCGCTCTCGTTGCGGTCGCGGTCGCGCATCATGGTGGGGTCGTCGGGCGCCGTCGACTCGAACGCCGAGAACAATCGCGACGTCAGCGACCGGTATTTCGCGATCGACAACACCGCCAGCTCCCGCGGCTAGCCCCTCCCCGCACAGCACGGCTCCTCCTCTCGGCGGGTCGACCCCCTCGGGTCGGCCCGCCTCCGTCGTGCGGCCGTGACGAGTGCGGATCCGTGCCTCGACCCACGCGGAGCCGCCGCTCCGATCAGTCCGCGCCGCTGCGCACGACCGCGGTCCGGCGGGTGTCGATCACGATCACCGAGCCGAGGACGATCAGGGCGAGCGACACCGAGGCGAGCGTGTCGGTCAGCCAGTGGTAGCCGAGGTAGAGCCGGGCGACGATCTGGCCGGCGATCATCCCGAGCGAGAGCGCGAACCCGCCGATCATCCAGCTCCGGGAGGAGCGACGGGAGGCGAGCAGGAACGTGGTGATCAGGAAGAAGTCGCTCACGCCGGTGACGTGGCCGGAGGGGAACGAGAAGGTGCCGTCGGGCCCGAGCAGCATGTACTCGACCGGCGGGCGCATCCGCATCACGAGGTGCGCGGCCAGCTGCACGCTGAGCATCCCGACGAGCATGCCGCCGGCCAGGAGGATCGGCCGCCAGAGATGCCGCGCGAGCACGAACCAGAGCACGAGCACCGCCAGGATGATGACCGGCAGGTAGACCGGCCCGAAGACGGTGGCGAGCGCGTCCATCACGACCGTGCCCTCGGCGGAGCGCTTCTCTCGGAACCACTCGGCGACGACCGGGTCGAGGACGGTGAGGCCGGTGCCGCTCGCGACCTGCGCGGTGAAGGCCGCGAAGAGGACGACGCCGACGCCGATCAGGCCGAAGCCGGCCCGGTCGAGGCCGCGGCGCGCCTGAGGGGCCATCACGCGCTCCTCGACGAGGAAGCGCTGGTGGAAGCGGGCGCGGCGCGAGAGGGCGGGGGTGCTCATCCGCTCACCCTAGGGCTGCGGAGGAGCCGCCGACCGGGCCGTTCGCTCAGCGACCTGCCGCGTAGTGCGTCTGGATCTGCTCCGGCGTGAGGACGGTCGAGTACACCGCGGCGTAGCGCAGGCTCCCGCCGAAGTACGACGAGCCGACGTTCGGCCACTGGCCGCCGAGGCTGTCGTACCCGATCTTCCAGGTGCCCGTCGTGTTCTCGGCCGTGCGGTAGCTGCTGTTGGAGGCGACCTTCACACCGTCGACCCACAGCGCGACGCCCGCCGTCGGCGAGAGCGTGGAGACGACGTGGTGCCAGAGCCCGTCGTTGACGGCGCGGGGACTCGTGATCGTCTGCGCGGCGCCGTTGTAGACGCCGAAGACCAGCTTGCCGTCGGCGCCGATGTAGGTGTGCCGGTCGTACTGGCCGCCGGGAGCGGTGGCTCCCGCGCTGAAGCTGAAGAGCTTGCCGCCCGCGTTCGTGGTCTTGAACCAGATCTCGGTGCTGAAGGTGCCGGGGTTCCTGAGCTCCAGCGGCGTGCTCAGGTACTGGTTGGTGCCGTTCGGCGTCCAGGAGCCGCCCGCGTCGCGCGGGCAGGCCTTGGGCGTCGCGGCGGAGCTGACCATCGCGGTCGGGAAGAGGCTGGTGGAGCGGTAGGTGCCCGGGTACTGGCCGGAGTCCGTGTCGGGCGCGGTCGTCGATCCGCTCGGCTGCGCGAGCGTGTAGGCGAAGAGCGCGGCTCCGCGGTCGGCGGCGAGGGCGCCGTCGCAGGTGAAGAACGCGGCGGCGCTGCCGACGGTGTTTGTCGAGTTCACGATCGATGCGGTGTACGCGCCCGAGGTGGCGGGGGCGGTGAGCAGCACGGCGGTCAGGGCGGCGGCGGCGAGGGCGGCGGCGACCGCCCGTGGCCGGGCGAGGAGGGTGCGCAGCCGCGCGGCCGGCGAGGCGGCGGAGAGGCGGTGCCGGCTCATGCCGTCTCCTCCTCGCGGGCGGCGCGGCGGCCTCGCTCGGCGGTCCGCTCCGGCTCGCCGGGGAGGCCGACGAAGACCGTGTAGAGCACCGGGATCGCGCAGAGCAGGACGAAGATGACCCAGCCCCAGAACGGCAGGTGCAGAGCGGAGGAGAGCGCGTAGGCGTCTCCGTCGTGCGCCGGGATCCGCAGGCGGCCGACCTGTCCGGAGACCAGGTCGACCGGGTCGGCGCCCTCGGCGCTCACGCGGATGGGGAGGACGCCCGTCGAGACGAGCGTGGCGTTCGTCGTGCCGCTGTCGACCGTGGCCTCGAGGACGACGATGCCGACGAGCGGTCGCAGCACGAAGACGGTGACGGACGCGACGAGCGAGAGGCCGAGGATCCGCATCGACGCCCGCTGGGTGGGCGAGGCGATGAAGCGGGTGAGCAGCTGCACGAGGACGGCGCCGATGATCAGCAGCGGCAGGCCGCGCACGAGCCAGCCGAGCACCGGCAGCGCCGTGGTGACGACTCCGATGAGCTGGTCCTGGCCGGTGGCCCACGGATCGACGGCGCCGTTGATGTCGCCCCGGGTGCGGAGCGTGCCGTCGTCCGCGATCTCGACGACCCGGTGGGTGTAGGTCTCGTCGGGCGTGGTGGTGGGGTGGAAGCTGACCGCGTCGCCGACCCGGACGTCCTCGAGGGCCGTCGGCTCGGTGAGGACGAGGGTGCCGACCGGGGCGGCCGTGCCCATGGAGGGCGTCTGCACGATGAACCAGCGTCCGCCGGACGCGTGGAACAGGAGCGCCGCCGCGACCAGGACGGCCAGCAGGGCGGTGGTCGCCACGATCAGGGCGGTGCGGAGGAGGGACCGGCGGGGACGGTCGGTGCGGGGACGGGCCGGCGGGGCGGGCGACTCGGGCGTCGCGGGCGTCTCGCGGAGGCGGAGGTCGGCGGTGTCGACGAGGGTCATCGTGTCCGCCTCCTCCGGCGTGGTG